>NZ_JAOUSE010000043.1:0-25667 GCF_025660415.1 Pallidibacillus thermolactis | reverse complement strand
AATCAAAGTCTATGGCTTGTTCAATCTTCCTTACCAAATGATCTTCTGGAACCAATTGATCAAGAGCCACCATTTCCAATTGATTTCGATTATTGTCTGTACGCTTCGATAACATCCTAAATTCCCCCCGTTAACCAAGAATTCTATCCCTATTATACAAAAAAACCTGTAGATTTGGCCACTAGTTAGGGACTTTGTCTACAAGCTGAGCCTACCTATTATATAGGTAGGCTCCTATTATATAGGTAGGCTTATTTTTATTAACAGAAATTCTAAATATTCTCTTGTTTAAGTGCATCAATAATATTTTCTTTTTTCACTTTTGAACTTGAATACAGCATGACAATGCCGACAATCAAAAATACTGCAACAATTACAATTCCAATACTTTTCCAAGGTAAATAAAATTCATACTCATAAGAAAATTCTGTTGCTTTATAAATAAGGAACATCACTATAACACTGATTGGCAGACCGTATAATAAAGATTTAATTCCATAGAAAATACTTTCATAATGAATCATCTTATTAAACCCTTTTGGTGTCATACCAACGGATTTAAGCATACCAAACTCCCGCTTTCTGAGGGCAATGCTTGTGGATATTGTATTGAATATATTTGATACAGTAATTAACGTAATCAGCGTAATAAAGCCATAAACAAACACACCTAAGACAAATAAAAATTGTTCGTCATTTTTTTTACTTTCATAAACATTATAGATGGAATCTTTATTGATTCCGATATTTTCAAGGTCTTCAACTGTTTTCATTGGATCGGAACTCTTGATATACATTTCACTTGTTCCAGTTTCGATATCAATGTCTCCAACTAATTTTTCGATACTACTTTTTGACATAATTAAAATAAACTGACCAGGGTTCGTTGAGTTATATATACCGAGTGGTAATTGTTCTGTCTCTTCTGCAATAATTTCCACTTCTTCTGCCAACTGATATCTTTTTTCTGTGACCCAGTCATTATATTGTAGTGCAATCTTATCTCCTATATCTAAATTAACAGCTTCTTCTTCAACATATTTTTCCTTTTCCATATCGTAAAAATGGTTTTTATTAAAAAGGATAGCCGTTGGGTGATCAGAATTTATCAATGGATTAAAATCAACAGAAATTTGTTCAACGTATGACTTTAAATCTTCATCCTCTAAAACATTCACATCAATATTGTAGAGATATTTCCCATCTTCCAACATATCAGGGAAATCCTTTGATCGTTCTTTCAGTGAACTCGATAATTTGGACTTGTCTACATATCCTTCAATGCTTCCAAAATAGTAAATGATGTTCATATCTGTAACATCCTCAAATGAGCGAATATTTTCAATAACATCCTGATCTATTTGTTCAAAATTTTGATCGAAACTTACTGAAATGTCATATTCCGGATTAAAGTTAGACATCTCGGCGGCTTTTTGTAAACTATTCGTAAAGTACGAAATGGTTAAAAATAATACAATACTAATAACCAAAGAAAAAATTGTTGCATTATATCGCTTTTTGTTTCGTTTTAAGTTTTTTAAGCCGATTTCAGCTTCAATCCCAAAAATTTTCCGCACAAGTTTAGACGTTTTCACTTTCTTTCTAGAAAGTTTAATGTCCTTTGTTTGACGTATGGCATCAATTGCTGAAATTCGTGAGGCCCGAAGTGCTGGTATAAATACAGATATAAAAATGGTCAACATTGAAATTATAATTGTTAAAATTATTGACATTGGTGTTACAACTACGGTTAATTCTGTTCTAAGATTTAGAACGTTTTGTAAAATTCCATTAAGCAAACTTAAGGTAATCGCGATTCCACCAATCCCCGCGATTAAACCAAGAGGGATGCTTATAAGACCGATCATAACCCCTTCAAAATAAACCGAATTTCGTTTTTGTCGTTTGGTTGCCCCAACACTGGCCAACATCCCTAAATAGCGGGAACGTTCAGAGACAGAAATGGCAAAAGCGTTATTAATTAAGGAGACAGAACCAACAACAATAATTGCAATAATAATGGTTACTAATGAAATAAACGTACGATTTAAATTATCACCTTCTACGATACCATGGTAACGTAATAATTCATCATTAAATATTACTTCCTCTATTCCAAAATTTTCTGCTAATTGATTACTATGGTTAAAGATACTGCGATTCAATTTTTTTACAAGAACTGAAGCATTCACCTGCTCATTTGCACCAATGAAAGCTTCATGAGTACTAGAAAGTACCGTATATGCTGGAGAAAAGGAGTGTTCCCAATTCGGTGCATTAATGATTCCCACAATTTTATACTCTTTCTCAACCGTATTTATAATGGTTTCCGCAAGTTCATCCCCATTATATACGAGTGAAAAGGAGTTATTCGTAATCCCCTCATCGTCATCGACCTTATAATAACGATCGCCTACTTGAAGTGTGATTGTTTGACCAATTTCTAATGGAACTCCGCCATCATCTATTATTTGTTGAGAAATAACCACTTCATTTGGTGTTTTTGGTAATCTCCCCTCAATCAATTCAATAGAAAATTGTTCAAATGCGGTAGAATCAAATTCTTTTACATGTAAATACGGTTTACTAGGATTTTGTCCCCTTTCTAATTCTGCATAACCAACATCCCTTGATATAAAGACTGTATCGGTTTCTTCATCATTTTTTATCTCATACAGCTGTTCTTTTGTTACATTTTTATATAAAACATGCCAATTCCCATTATCTGCCACGGCTTCTTTTTGTAAAAGATTCATAAATGAGGCGAACAACGTCGTAACTGCTGTAACCATAGCAACCGATATTATGACGCCAATAATCGTCACTAGAGTTCTACGTTTATTTTCTTTTAACATCCGCAGTGTTAATTTGTTAACAATATTCATGAGCGGATCACCTCATCCTTTTTAATACGACCATCTTCAATTGAAATAATACGATCGGCTTGTAACGCAATTCGTTCATCATGGGTAATGACAATTAATGTTTGATTATATTGCTTGTTAAATAATTTTAATAGATCAATAATTTCACTACTGTTTTTACTGTCCAAATTTCCTGTCGGTTCATCGGCAAGCATAATCGCCGGGTTATTCATTAATGCCCGTCCGATGGAAACCCGTTGTTGTTGCCCGCCGGATAATTGATTTGGTAGATGTTCCAATCGGTTTTCTAATCCTAGTACCTTCACGATTTTTGAAAAATGATCCTCATCAACTTTATGCCCATCTAAAAGGAGAGGTAAAGTTATGTTTTCTTCAACCGTAAGGACAGGTATTAAATTATAAAATTGATAAATTAGACCGATTTGTCTGCGTCGAAAAATTGCAAGTTGTGTCTCATTTAAACGATAAATATCTGTACCATCGATAAATACCTTCCCACTAGTCGGTATGTCTACTCCACCAATTAAATGTAATAAAGTCGATTTCCCAGAACCGGAAGGACCGATAATGGCAATAAATTCACCTTTCTTGACTGAAAACGACACATTATCTAAAGCCTTTACAGCAGTTTCTCCCTTTCCATACACCTTTGTTAAATTTTCAACCTTTAAAATCTCCATAATTATTCCTCCAGTTTTAAGTTCTGATTTTACTATAAGTGATGGAAATGACTTTCAAGTGACTTTTAAGTGACAATTTCGTCACTTGAGGAATGTACAAGCGGAGAAAATATGGAGGATCAATCGAAGTTAACATCTCCCCCTAAATTAGTTTCCTTTCTAATTAAAGGGGGATAATATTATATGACTTGTTTAAAAAATTTAATAATAAAACGTGTTCCTTCACCTTCTACACTATTCACTTCGAGGGTCCCCATTTGGTTTTTTATAATACTATGGGCCATAGCAAGTCCGATACCTACGCTTTCACTTTCGGCATTTTTTCCTTTATAAAATCGTTTGAAAATATGAGGTAAATCATCACGAGCAATTCCTTGACCGTTATCTTGAATGATAATGAATGTATAAAGCGAGTTTTCTTCAAATTGAATAGTAATCGTTCCTCCTTTTGGCGTATGTTCAATACAATTTTTTAAGATATTTACAATCGCTTCAACGGTCCAATTCAAATCGCCAATAAAGCTTGAATTTTGATTTCCTTTTATTTCAAGTGTCTGATTTTTAATATCCATCGGGATGATCAAAGGTTCTGTCGCTAATTTCACTAAATGTGATACAGAAACCCGTTCTTTTTTAAAATTAGCTGTACCCGCATCGATTTTTGCCAATTTTAATAGTGATGACACTAGCCAATCCATTCTTTCCAATTGACGAAGTAATTTTTGTATAAACTGTTCTCTTTTCACTTCTGGTAAATTTGGGTTTGCAAGTAGGTCAACCATAACGGTCATCGATGTAATGGGTGTTTTTAACTGATGTGAGATATCAGAAATTGCTTCTGTCAATTGCGCTTTATCCTTTTCAAGAAGGTGGCGTTGTTCAGATAATTTTAATGTCACTTTGTAAATTTCATTTTTTAAAATACTTAATTCACCCTCATAATTTTCCCTTACATCTAGAGTATAATCACCACTAGCGATTTTTCGTAAATATGCTGATAACTTTTCGATTTCTTGATAGCGATATCGAGTTAACCAAAGATTGGCACATATAAACAAAACAAATAATACAAGTAACAGTAAGGATAAAAATACAGAAAAATAGGCAGCACCAATAACGGCTGCCATACTAATCATGCACACCACGATGATGTACCATTTTATTTCTCGGTTACGCAACATATTAATCACCGACCTTATACCCAATTCCACGCACCGTTTTTATAATTTTCGGTTGTTGTGGATGATCTTCTAATTTTTCTCGTAACCTTTTAATATATACCGTTAGTGTATTATCATTGACAAAATCTCCAGCCACATCCCAAATCTGTTCTAATAATTGGGAACGCGAGAGGACTTGCCCTTTATGTTTAGCAAAAATGAGCAATAAACGGTATTCTAATGCTGTTAACAAAACTTCCATATCTTTTTTGTAAACTTTTCCTTCTAAAACGTTTATCTGAATATCTTGCAACTGTATGACTGGACTTGATTGCACATTTTTATTATATCTCCGGAGGACTGTCCGGATACGTGAAATGAGCTCCCGTATACGAAACGGTTTCGTAATATAATCATCCGCTCCCATATCTAAACCCATGACGACATTCACTTCATCGTCCATTACCGTTAAAAAGATGACCGGAATATCTTTTTTACTTTTTACAAGCTGGCATAATTCATATCCAGACCCATCTGGGAGCGATAAATCGAATATACATAAATCGTATTCGTTTATTCGGTTTTCAATTGCTTTTTGTGCGGAACTTTTATCGTGACAAATTTCAACTGCGAAGTTTTCTTGTTGTAGTGAGTATTCCAAACCAACTGCAATTGTTTGATCATCTTCTACTACTAAAATTTTCATATTATACTTCCTTATCTATTGTTTAAACACCTTTTTAATTCGTTCAAAGGCCCAATCCAATTCTTCTTTTGTAATAATAAGTGGCGGAGCAAAGCGTATCACGTTTTCGTGAGTTTCTTTACAAAGAAGCCCTAACTCTTTTAGTTGTTCACAATAGCCTCTTGCAGGTTCATATAACTCGACACCGATAAATAATCCTTTTCCACGAACTTCTTTTATTTTCGGATTATCTAATGTTTTTAGCTTCTCTATGAAATATTCACCAAGTTCAAGGGATTTGTCAACTAAATTTTCTTCAATAATCACATCAAGGGCAGCAAGGGATACCGCACAAGCTAACGGGTTCCCACCAAAGGTAGAACCATGTGATCCTGGATTAAAGACCCCTAATACATCATTGTTTGCAGCAACACACGATATCGGCATCACGCCACCACCAAGCGCTTTTCCTAATATATATACATCTGGTGTTACATCTTCCCAGTCACAAGCAAACATTTTTCCGCTCCGCCCTAAACCGGATTGAATTTCATCAGCCATAAATAATACATTGTTTTCGCGGCATAACTCATAAGCTTCTTTTAAAAATCCTTCCTTTGGAATTCGAATGCCGGCTTCTCCTTGGATAGGTTCGACAAGAAAAGCTGCTGTATTTTTTGTAATCGCTTGCTTTAATGCTTCAATATCACCATATGGAATTAATTTAATTCCTGGTAACATCGGTCCAAAGCCACGTTTATATTCTGCTTCTGAAGATAACGAAACAGCCAACATCGTTCTTCCATGGAAATTCCCTTCACAAGCAATAATTTCTGCTTCTTCTTCAGGAATACCTTTTACATCATAGCCCCAGCGTCGTGCTGCTTTTACAGCTGTTTCAACTGCTTCAGCACCTGTATTCATCGGAAGAACCATATTTTTTCCCGTAATCTCTGATACTTTTTTATACCATGGACCTAACTGATCATTATGAAAGGCCCGTGATGTTAACGTTACTTTTTGCGCTTGTTTTATTAATGCTTCAATTATTTTCGGATGGCGATGTCCTTGGTTTACAGCAGAATAGGCACTTAGCATATCCATATATTTATTACCTTCTGGGTCTTCAACCCACACACCTTCTGCTATAGATACGACAATTGGTAATGGATGATAATTCCGTGCACCATATTTTTCTGTTACTTCAATAATTTTTTCTGATTTTACTTTTATTGGCATAGAAACATCCCCCTTTTTCATCAACCTTTATCCTTATTTTACATGAGATGACAAAAAGAAAGAAAGATTATTGTTCAAAATACAATCTATTTTTAGACTATTAAGCGAAATCGCTATAAAAAAAAGATCCCTTAGCTAAAATGCTTAAAGGATCCTTTTCATGATAGGTTATTTTTTCTGCATTAATTGATTATTTTTAGACTCTTCTATCCATTCCACTAATTTCTCTTTAAGAGAATTAAAACCGCGACCCGATGAATTTAATAATTCCTCTAAATGATTTTTATTCTGTTCTTTTTTGTATCCGTCCGGTTCTGTAACTGCTTTTAAAGATAAACTAATTTTTCCACTTTCTTCGTCAATGGATAATACTTTTACAGAGACTTCATCACCAACATTTACATAATCTTGAATATCTCTGACAAATCCGTTCGTTATTTCTGAAATATGCACAAGCCCCTGTCTGTCTTCGCTTAATGAAACAAATGCACCATAAGGTTGTATACCGGTCACTTTTCCCTTTACAATATTTCCCACTTCAATTTGGTCATTCATGAAAACACTCCTATATATCTATTGCATTAAGATATTTTATCACACTATCCGCCCAATTACAAAACGCTCGGTAAAGTCTTTTAGGAATATTATAAATTTTGACGTAATGCTTATATTTGTTTTACCATACTATAATCCTTCTTTTTTAAAGCTTAAAGGAGGGATGAAATGTTATATATTAGTTATAAAGATGATTCCCGAAAGAATTAGCCCCGTAAAACCATAATCCAAAGTGAATTTGCCCCAAACAAATATTAAATAGTTACCTTTTCAATTCTCCTTAATTGTGATAGGTATATTTTTGTAATTTTTGGGAAACATTATAATTGTAAGGCTTTCTAGTAATCCCCCCTTTTGAATTGGACAAGCTTTCTTAGCTTGTCCAATTTTTTTGTGTTTCTTTATAAACTTGTTTATTGTTAAAGAAAAATACATAAATTAAATACACATAACATATACAAGGAGGTTTACTAGATGGCAACTACAGCCAAGAAACTCCACACCCTTAATCGCCAACACTATTCCCATGTAACAAAGATAAATGGTATTGATTTATATTATGAGTATTATCAAAATGCAAATGCTAAGGAAACCCTTTTTCTCATTCATGGATTTTTAGCCTCCAGTTTCAGTTTCCGATATATCATTCCTAAACTAATGAATCAATATCAAATTATTGCTGTCGACATTCCACCCTTCGGCAAAAGCGGAAAAGATTTAAAATTTACTTTTTCCTATGAAAATATTGCTGCAACCTTTATCCAATTAATAAAAAAATTAAAGTTGAATAAGGTCAGCCTAGTGGGTCATTCCATGGGTGGCCAAATTGGATTATATATGGCCCTGCAACAACCGGAAATTTTTGACAAAATCATTTTATTTGCTAGTTCCGGCTATTTGCAACAAGTACGGAAATCTTTAATCTTCTTAAGCTATTTACCCTTTGCCCATAAATTTGTAAAGAAAAAACTTATTGAATCCGGCGGTGTTGAAGGAAATCTTAAAAAAGTGGTTTACGATAAAAATCAAATTACAGAAGACATGATTCAAGGATATTTAGAGCCCTATATTGAAGATGACGCCATTTTTCACGCCTTGGCAAAATTTAGCCGTGACCGGGAAGGAGATCTAAGTAAAAAAGATTTAAATAAAATCCAAACACCTTGTTTATTGGTTTGGGGAAAAGAAGATCAAATTGTTCCTTTACAAGTGGGGAAACAACTTAATATTGACTTGCCGAATTCTAATTTAATTGTTTTAGATAAAACAGGACATTTAACGCCAGAAGAAAGACCAGAAGAAACTTGTCGACTAATTCAAAAGTTTATTGATGGTTAATTTTTAAGTGGGAGTGCATCCTATGTTAAAATAAAAAAGATTTTTGTTTGCTCCATTATACATTAATCAACTTTTTAACAATCTTTTTTTTATAAATGTAAATCTAGAGGGGGGAATCGGAATAATGTTTGATTTTGATGAACAGATCAATCGTTTAAACACTGATTCAGTAAAGTGGAATGGTATAAAAATGATTTACGGAACCGAAGATATTTTACCAATGTGGGTGGCAGATATGGATTTTGCCTCTCCTTACCAAATCAAAGAAGCATTGATGAAACGTGTAGAACATGGTATTTTTGGTTACGGCGTTCCTTCTTCTGAGATAAATACAGTTGTCAAACATTGGGTCAAAAGACGTTATAAATGGGACATTAAAGAAGAGTGGCTTATCCCAAGTTCAGGCGTTGTAACATCGATCGCTTTTGCCATTCAAGCTTTGACAGAAAAGGGAGACAAGGTACTCATTCAAACACCAGTCTATTATCCGTTTTACTCAATGATTGAAAATAATGGACGTAAAATAGTAAAAAATCCACTTGTTTTGAAGAATGATAAATATGAAATTGATTTTAATGATTTTGAAGATAAACTAAAAAGCGGCGTTAAACTGTTCATTTTATGCAGCCCTCATAATCCAGTTGGACGCGTTTGGACGAGGAAAGAGCTTGAAAAAATGGGGGAACTTTGTGAACGGTATGGTGTTTATATAGTGTCCGATGAAATTCATGCTGATATCATCTACGAACCAAATGTACATACACCAATGGCAAGCTTAAATCGTTACTGGGAAAACAACTCGATAACATGTATTGCTCCAAGTAAAACGTTTAATATCCCTGGCTTACAAGCATCCGTTATGATTATACCTAGTTCTGAAATACGGGAGAAAGTGAGAACAGTCCAAGGAACAATTGGGTTCCACGGTTTGAATATTTTTGGAAATGTAGCAATGGAAGCAGCTTATAAATACGGTGAAGAATGGCTCGAAGCATTACTACCGTATCTGCAAAAAAATCGAGATGCATTAATTCAATTTATCCGTGAAGAAATACCAGAGTTGAATGTTGTTGCACCAGAAGGCACGTATTTAGTTTGGATTGACTGCCGGAAATTAGGTTTAAGCGATGATGAAATAAAAGAACGATTGATCCATCGCGGTAAGTTAGGACTAGAGCCAGGCGTAAAATACGGTACAGAAGGTGCTGGATTCGTTCGAATGAATATAGGCTGTACCTACAAAACCCTTCAAGATGGATTAAAACGGTTAAAACGGGCATTTACATAATAGTTGGATCTATAAAAGGATGAAAGACAGAACATCTGTCCTTTGTGTAGTATTATATCTTTCCATAGTTTTGGATCCGCTGTACGATTTATTCCATGGTTTAACCCAAAATCTTTTTCATTTGGTCATTGAATTTCATTTTTAACATGTTTTGTCCTCGAGAGCGCTTCTCGTGGACAGTTCTCTTTTTTCTTGCCTAAATGTCTTCGAGGGCTACTCTCATGGACATTTCCTCTTCATTTTGTGCGCGTTTTGTCCTTGAGAAACGTAGTCATGGATATTTTTCTTCTTTTCCATTGATTGTCCGCTAATTCCCGCTTCTTTTTAAACCAATTTATTCATAAAGTAATCCCCATTTCAAAGAAAACTTTAATCAAGCTGTAAAGCATTATGAATTCTTAAAATCCACTCTCTTTCCAGAATGCTGTATAAGCTAGAATCACGCCATCCACCACTTCTCAACCGCATATGCTCTCGCAATATGCCTTCTTTATACATACCGATTTTCTCTAAAACCTTTGAAGAAGCAATATTATTTGGATCACAAGTTGCAAATACACGGTGCAATCTTAAATTTGCAAATCCAAAATCCAATATTAATGAGGCTGCTTCCGTTGCATATCCCTGCCCCCAATACTCGGGATGAATAATATAACCTATCTCACCTTCTAAATTAAAGTGATCACGAATGTTTATTTCAACAGCACCGATTAACCTCTCTTCTTCTAATTGAATAATGGCAAAAACAAATCTTGTACGAGGATCGTGTGCTGCATCTTTTAGAACTTCTTGCACATAAGCTTTCGTATCCTCTTTTGTATTAGGTCCCCAAGGTTGATACTTCGTAACAATCGGTTTTGATGCGTAATCATGAATAGCACTCCAGTCTGATTCAACCAGTTCTCGTAAACCAATTCGTGGCCCTACTAAAATATACGTCATACCAAGTCCCCTTTACTTATCATTATGTAAAAAAAGAACGCTACCTTATTTTAAATCGGTGCGCTCATCTTTGTCATAATTTATTTTGTCATGTATTTTTAACTTTTTCTCTAGCTCTTTTGCCTTGTTCTCTTCTCTTCTTGAAAGTTTAACAAAAAATCGATAAGTTAAGATACAAATAATCATAAACAATAAAAAAGATATGAAGGCAGGGATATACTCTGACTTATCTTCCGGAAAATATAAATAGAGCATTCCTACAATCAAAGAAGTCATTATGAACGCCCCTTTACCGACAGAAATAATTAAAAATTCTATATGTTTATATCTCATTATATCAACTTAGCTATAATTGTGCACGAAATTATATTATTCATTTACAAAGGGTTTTTATAAATAACACTTCGACATCTACTCATATTTTTTTACTAAAAAACCCAAAGGCTAAAATACCTTTGGGTCGAAAAGTTATTCACTTACAGTAATTTTTTCTATAACAATATCTTCAACCGGCTTATCTGCCATTCCGGTTTGTACTTCAGCAATTTTATCAACAACATCCATACCTTCAATTACATGACCAAATACCGTATGTCGATAGTCTAACCAAGGTGTTCCACCTTTTGCTTTGTAATGTTCGATGACTTCATCAGGGAAATTCGCCTGTTTCATTTGCTCTTCTAACCCTGGATCAAAATCTTTCTTTTGTACAATAAAAAATTGGCTACCGTTTGTGTTCGGACCCGCATTTGCCATACTTAAAGCTCCACGGAAGTTGAATAAACGTGGGGTGAATTCATCTTCAAACGAACTTCCATAAATACTTTCACCACCCATTCCAGTACCAGTAGGATCGCCACCTTGAATCATGAAATCTTTAATAACTCGGTGGAAAATAACACCTTCATAATACCCATTTTTTGCATGGGTTACGAAATTTTCAACGGTTTTCGGTGCGAACTCTGGAAACAGTTTAAGCTTGATCGTTCCGTAATTTGTTACCATCTCAGCAACAATTTCACCTTTCAGAACTTCATTAGTAAATTGCGGGTATAATTGCTCACTCATCTTTTCCACTCCTATGTTTAATTTGCAATCCAAATATGTATGTAAATCTTTTGTCATTAGATTGCTTTCTTTAATTTACTTTCCTTATGTATGTTAACTTAAACAAGTTTGATAAACAACTTTTTCGTTTGTAAAATCATGTATCTTTAAAAAAAAGATACCCTTAAAAAGGAGGATACCCTATAACAAAATATTATTCTATATAATGAATTAGAAGTTTCGGGACAAATTCTTCATGTTTAGCACCATAAAATTCAATGACATTGGGTGAAAAACTTGCAGAGCTAGTACACCATTGTCTAACACTTTAAGCTTTTATTTTGGAAAAACATGGATAAAAGGAGATAATGAAGATAGTGATATGTAAAAAGGAGGAAAATAACATGGAAGAACTTGCCCTTGGTACAATCGTAAAAGCACATAAAAAAACAGGAACATATATTGGTGAAGTAACTGGTATTAAAGAGAAACATTATTTAGTAAAAATATTAGCTGTCGTCAAACACCCGATGCAAGGCGACCTCCACCATCCGAAAGAAGCTGATGTTCCTTTTTTCCATGAACGAAAAGCTTTAGCCTATCGAGAACAAACAAATGTGCTAAAAAATATGGTGAAACCGTATGAAGGAGAAATTCCAGATTATACAACATCGTTAAAAGAAGCCTTCGAAAAATTAAAAAATGAACTTGAGCAGGACGATTCGGGATTTGCTCAAAAAAGTTTACGTTGTTTAGAAGAGCTCGATAAAGATTACGATCGCTATTATTATAGCAAGCAATAATAAGAAAAATGAAGGGAATGGCTAAAAACGTTCCCTTCTTCCTTTTTATCCGTCATTTTTCATGATATACGCAAATATTTCGTGTTTCGAAACGGTTTATTTATTCTGACAAAGGAGTTATAATATTTAGTGATGCGAAATATTTTTTAGAAGGTGATACTATCAGTTCCGATAAACGAAACTTGATAATCATGTGGATTGCAAACTTTTTAGTTTCTTCCAGTTTAACCATGATTATGCCGTTTTTATCTCTCTACATAGATTCAATGGGAGAGTATAGCACGGAATATGTAACACAATGGGCAGGTTTGATTTTTGGTATTACATTTTTAACTGCCTTTATCTTTTCTCCAATTTGGGGACGGATTGGAGATCGATATGGATTTAAACCAGTTTTACTACTCACAGGGTTTGGGATTTCTGCCAGCCTTTTTTTAATGGGATTAATGAACTCAGTATATGAATTATTTTTCTTACGTTTCTTTATGGGAATTGTAACAGGATTTATCCCTCTATCTCTTGCCATGATTTCCAAGCAAACACCAAAAAATCAAGTAGGTGAAGTACTTGGAATCTTACAAACCGGAGGTGTGACAGGTACACTATTCGGTCCATTAATTGGTGGTTTTTTAGCTGATTTAGTTGGATTTAAATTTACGTTCATATATACATCTTTTACAATATTTATAGCCGCTCTATTTGTTATTTTTGGCGTTAAGGAAAAGAAAGTAGCTAAGGAACAGAAAGAAAAACAACATCAATATTCTAGCAAAGAAGTATTTGGTTTAATTATACACAATAAAGTGTTACTCTCTGTTATGATAATTTCCTTACTAACTCAAGTGGCCGTTATGTCCATCCAGCCCCTCCTTGCCGTATACGTCAATTTATTAGCTGATACAAATAATGCTGCTTTATTTGCTGGTATTACGTTTTCCGCAACTGGCTTCGGTAATTTAATTGCCACAAGAAAATGGGGGAGACTTGGTGACCGAATCGGTTATGAAAAAGTCATGTTGATGCTTCTCATTGGTGGAGCCATTGTCTTTATTCCGCAAGCATTAGTAACTTCCTTATGGCAACTAATATTATTACGATTCTTATTCGGGATGGCCATCGGTGGAATTATTCCATGCATGACAGCTTTTATCAGACAAGTAGCACCAGTGGAGATCCAGGGCGAAGTAAACGGATATAATGTGAGCTTCCGATTTTTAGGAAATGTCCTAGGACCAACATTAGGTGGTTTTATTTCAGGTTTTATTGGTATTTCTTCTGTGTTTTATGTCACAAGTGCAATTTTATTTATCGCTTTCTTATTACTTACCTGGTCCGTTAAACACGAACATAATAAGAAAGAGCATAAAGGTTTTAGTACTTCCCATTAAAATGATAAATATAAAACTTAAAAACACGAAAAAAGAGTACGAAACAAAGTTTATCTCGTACTCTTTTTTACATCTTCAAGATAACCAATTTACATAGGATAAAAGGAAAAATAAATAATCAGTAGAATAATATATTTATATAAAAAGTCCATTCGAGGAGTTGAAAATATGGTTCCTAATACATTAATAGAAGCACTAGGAATTGAAATTATTACTTTAGAAGAAGGATACGTTAAAGCTACAATGCCTGTTGATGAAAGAACAAGACAACCTTTCGGATATTTACATGGAGGAGCATCTGTTGCATTAGCTGAAACCGTTGCAAGTTTCGGAGCCTTTCAACTTATTGACCAAGAAACTGAAAATACCTTTGGCCTTGAGATAAATGCCAATCACGTCCGCTCCAAACGAGACGGAATTGTCACTGCTGAAGGTCAAGTACTGCACCGAGGTCGAACAACACAAATTTGGGAAATAAAAATTAAAGATGAGAATGGGAAATTAATTTGTGTTTCAAGATGTACAATGGCTATTGTCCCAAAACGTGAATAAGTTTTTTCTTCGATTGATAAGAAAATATCAAAAGATAAAATGGCTTTAGTTCTTTGAACAGGGAACTAAAGCCTTGATTAAACTACTGCCTATTTGACAGGGAAATTTTGCTTAGACGAGGTGCTTACATACTTTATCTACAAGTGTATTCAATAAAAAAAGGACAGAGGACTATTTATAAACCTTTACTTTACCAAAAGTAAGGGGGGCGTCCATAATACGGCCCATAAAAAGGCGGGTATATCGGATATGGTGGATAGAATGGTCTCGGACCGAAAATAGCACTGCCTAAGAAACCTCCCAGTAAGCCTCCAATAAAAGGTCCGGGTCCAAAAAATAGTCTTCTGTCACCATATGGAACACTTCTCCGATCAATCATTTAGGCTACCTCCTTCGCACTGTACTAAGCAAAGAATTGGACACATTTATAAATCTGTAACTTTTATTTATGTGTACATATCCTTGCTTTATATTACTTTGTATGCGAAGGAAACCCTTTTGGCATGGGCATTTGTTGGAGTCTTCTATTTATTTGCTTATCCACAACAGCAATGATGTAGCTGTTATAGAAACAGCGTTACAATCCCAACCTATGAATTACCATGTATGTTGTTTTAGAAAAAAGATATTTCTAGTCTTAATAGTCCTTAGAAGAAATCTATATTTTATTCTCCTAAAAATTTTGGTGTTCGTTTTTCTGCAAAGGCATTCAACGCTTCAATCCGATCTTTCGTTGGAATAGTAACCTCATATGCTTTTCCTTCTATTTCAAGACCAGTTTGTAAATCAACTTGCATCCCTTGATTAATTGCATATTTTGCCTGTTGTAATGCAATTGGTCCATTCTTTACAATTTGTTTTGCCAAACGAATAGCTTCATCCAGCAACTTGTCACTTGCAACTACTTTTAATAATAAGCCTAAATCATACGCTTCCTGTGCATTAATTCTTCTACCTGTAAAAATTAATTCTTTTGCTCTCATCTCACCTATCAAACGTGGAAGTCGCTGTGTTCCACCGGCTCCAGGAATAATGGCCATGCTTGTCTCAGGTAGCCCCATCACTGCTTCTTCCTTTGCGATCCTAAAGTCACAAGCTAACATTAATTCCATGCCCCCACCTAGTGCATAACCATTCACGGCAGCAATCGTCGGTTGTGGTAAATCCGCAATTTTTTGAAATACAGAGCGTATGGTATGTACAACTCGTCTTACTTGATCATCTGGCATATCCTTCCGTTCCTTTAAGTCTGCACCTGCACTAAAAGCCCGTTCTCCAGCTCCTATAAAAATTACAGCTCGAATATTTTTATCAAAACGTATATCATCTAATACTTCTCCTAACTTTAATAATAAGTCATAACTAAAGGCATTTAAGGAGTCCGGGCGATTCAATGTAATGATTGCTATATTCTCTGTTTTTTCAAATTGAATCAGGTTCATATTCATCTCTCCCCATTTTTTAGTATATTATAACTATTCAACTTTTTCGGGAAGAATCCTTTTTGAAAATAGCATCTCATCGACACAAGACTAAGCAAAGACAAGGGAGAAAATAATTTCAAGATGATACCAAACCTGTAAAACCTGTATGACCCACGTTTAGAACACTATTAAGATAAATAAAAAAAGAGTTTTCAAAACAAGAATATAACGTTGAAAACCCTTTTTCAGTTAATTCTATTTATTCATCAACTTGTACAGTTTCTTCGACTACAATACTTTTCTTTTTATATTCAGGATTTAATTCATAGTACTCCTTTAACTCATCTTCAACCATTGTATCTGCCACAGGTGCTTGGTTTCGATATGCTGCTCGGCAAATAACATGGGCTGCCACAGGTGCTGTTAAAAACACGAAAAAGATACCGAGGATTAAACGAATACTAAAATAACCGTCAGAAATCAAGAAATACAATAAAGTTCCGATTAACACACACAAGACGCCTAAAGTAGAACTTTTTGATGCTGCATGGGATCTCGTATATACATCAGGTAACCGTACAAGGCCAATTGCTGCAAGCAAACTTATTGTCGTTCCGACTAAAATAAAGAATGCTGTAATAATCTCAGCGATTCCGTTCAATTACAACACTCCTTTCAATAAAACGAGCAAAGGCAATCGTTCCAATAAACGAAAGGATACCGATTAACAACATTAAGTCAAAAAATGCACGCGTGTGAAACAAAATAGAAAAAATACCGATACCGGCAATTATATTTATCCCAATTGAATCCAACGCTTGAATGCGATCAGAACTCGTCGGCCCTTTTATGACTCGATATAAATTAAGTAATATGGTTAACGCTAATATACATAACGATATAAAAAGAATTGATTTAAACATTATCTTCTCGTCACATCCTTTATCGCCTTTTCAAACAAAGCCTTTGATTTCATAACTGATTCTTTTGATTCTGGCATATGTAGAGCATGTACATATAAGATTTTATGATCTGGAGTGACATCCATAACAACCGACCCAGGGGTTAAACAGATCAATAAGGATAATAACGTAATTTCTAAATCACTTCGAAGATCTGTTTCAACCTTAAATATAGCCGGCCGAACATTCACTTTGGGGCGAATAACATGTTTTAAAACAAATATAGCAGACGTAATTAGCTCCCAAATAAATATTAAAAATAACTTAAAGATCGCTATAAAGGTAAACATATAAAAAGACTGTTTAAAAAACCGCCGCATACATAATAAAATAAATAAACCAACGAAATAACCGCTTAAGAAATTTAAAAATGTCATATCATCTTGTAAAAACATCCATAAATAGGCGATAAAAATATTTACTAAAACTTGATAGGCCACCTTATCACCCCCTACTTCAATACCGCTTCAATATATAGACTAGGGTTTAACAACTGTTCTGTTGCTTGAGCAATATAAGCTTGGATCCCTTCTGCACCTATCCCTAGAGCTAAACTTACGACCAATAGTAATGCAATTGGAAAGAGCAATCCTCTTATCGAACCCTTTTCTTCATCTTCTGATAAAATCGTCTCACCCCAAAACGCATTCATAAACAATTTAATCATGGAAAGTAAAATAAATATACTTGCCAGTAACCCTATACCACCTAACCAGTAATATCCAGTCTCAAATGTACCTTGGGTGATAAAAACTTTTCCAAGAAAACCACTTAACGGGGGAATGCCGACCATCGATAGTGTTCCGATGAAAAATATCCAACCAAGTTGAGGGTGCCTACGGATTAAACCGCTCATTTCCCTTAAATCACTTGTGCCAGTAATTAGAATAATCGTTCCTCCAATTAGAAAGACGAGTGCTTTAATAATCATGTCATGAATTAAGTAATAGATGGAACCGGTAATACCAGCCTCTGTCATTGTAACAAGTCCTGCAACAATAAATCCTACACTTATAACCACGTTATACGTTAATATTTTTCGAACATCCATGTATCCAGTTGCACCAGCAGCACCAAGAAGCATCGTTACGGCTGCAAGAATCCCTATCATAAGATGTGTAATTTGCGGTTCGTGATAAAAAACAAGGGTAAACATACGGAAGATTGAATAGATTCCAACCTTCGTCAGAAGCGCTGCAAATATAGCCGCAATGGCCGTAGGTGGTACACTATATGAACCCGGAAGCCAGAAGAATAACAATAGACCTGCCTTAAGACTAAAAACAATTAAAAATAAAAGCGCAATGGTTGTAATTAATCCATCTTGACCTGCTTCGGCAATCCTAAATGATAGATGAGCTAGATTTAATGTACCCGTAATGGAATAAAGGTAGGCGACACCAATTAAGAAAAACGCCGATGAAACAATATTAATAAAAACATATTTTAATGATTCTCTTAGCTGTTTCTTCCCACCGCCTAGTGTAATTAATACATAGGATGCTAATAAAAACACTTCAAAAAATACATATAGATTAAATAAATCACCTGTTAAAAAGGAACCGTTCACACCGACGATCAAAAATAGAAATAAAGGATAAAAATATAATTTTTCATTTTTCTCACCGATTGACCGGAAGGCAAATATTAAACAACATGACGAAACAATACACGTTGTAAGCACAAGTAAAACACTAAACATATCACCAACAAAACTAATCCCAAATGGTGCTTCCCAACCGCCAAGTTGTAATGTTTGTATACCCTTTTCACGGACTTGATTCATCATTACGAAAGCGATAAATCCACTTAAGAAAAGTGCAAATAAACTTAACGCCCGTTGTAAAACAATGTTTTTATGAAATATGATCAGTACCATTCCAACGATAAGTGGAATGATGACTGGCATAATTAATAAATTATTCATGTTCATTTCCCCTTAACTTTTCCATATCATCAGTTCCATTAGCTTTAAAGGAACGGTAACTTAATACTAATACAAAGGCTGTTACAGCAAAGTTAATAACAATTGCTGTCAAAATTAAGGCTTGTGGCAAAGCGTCTGTAAAACCGATTTTCCCTTCTCCTAATAGTGGGGCATTACCTTTTTTTAAACCTCCAGAAGTAATGATCAGTAAATTGACAGCATGGCTAATAAGTGAAGACCCAAAAACGATACGTAATAGTTGTCTTGATAAGAGCAAATAGGTTCCTATGGTCACTAAAATACCAATGACAATTGCAATTACTATTTCCATATTACCTGTCCTCACTTATGCTTAAAATAATATTTACTGCTGTACCAATAACAGCCAAGGCGACTCCAGTATCGAAAATTAAGGCAGACGTTAACTCGGTTTTACCGAAAATAGGTAATTCCTTATAGCCGAAAGCTTGCGTTAAAAATTCCTCGCCAAATAAAACCCCACCTAAACCAGTACAAACAGCGATTAAAACACCTAGAGCAGCCAGCTTTTTAAAATCGATTCGAATATTTTCTCGTACTTTTTCAATATCAAATGCAAGATATAGGAGGACGACGGCCGCTGCCGTACTTAATCCCCCAATAAAACCGCCACCTGGATTATGGTGCCCATTCATAAATAAATAGATGGAAAAAGTAAAAATGATTACAACAGCCACTTTCGTTACACTTTGTAAAATGACATCATTCGGTTTCATTGGATTGTTCCCTCCTTTTCGAACTTTGTCGAATTAAAATGTAAACTCCTAAACCGGCAATCGTTAATACAGATATTTCTAACATCGTATCAAAACCACGAAAATCAACTAATATGGCATTAACAATATTTTTAGCTCCCGCTAATTCATAAGCATTTTCAAAGAAATAGGTAATTGGTTCAAAAACTTTATGACCAAAAGCAGCCAATGCCAGAATGGTAACTGTAGCCCCCATCGCTAAGGAGATAATGAGATTGGATAATTTAAGCGAGATTTTTCCAATATTTTTTCTTAATTTCGGCAAGTGATAAAAACAAAGTAAGAATAAAACAGTGGTAACTGTTTCAACTACAAATTGCGTCAGTCCTAGATCAGGCGCCTGGAATAATACAAAGAATAAAGAAATGAAATAACCGACTGCACCTAATGCAACAATGGCTGTAATACGATGACTAGTAAATAACACAACAAAAGCAGCAGCAACAACACCAATGACAACAGCCATATCAAAAATTCCAATCGGTGCATGATTAGAAAAATTAAATTGAAATCCATAAAGAAACAAAAAGGAAATCATTAGTACAAGCACGAAAAACACAAAAATATACTTTAAATAATGTCGGAATGAACCTGTCATATAGGTATTGGTTATATTTTTTGAAAATTGTTCTGTACCAGCTAATCCGCGATTATAAAAGTGGTTCAACGTTAACCATTGTGGATAATGATTAAACAGTTTTATCCAACCTTTTACGATCTTATAGAGTAAAATTCCAAACACAACAACACCAATAGTCATCCATAATTCTGGATTTAAGCCATGCCAAGCTGTAATATATAAATCATCTCGATGAATCGGTATCATTGGTAACACCGGGATTAATGCCGGGATCAGAATATACTCACCAAGAACATTTGGTAAAAAGAAAACGAGCACAACAATTATTCCTAATATTAGCGGCGATACCAGCATACCGATAGGTGCTTCATGTACTTTTTTAGTTAACTTTTCAGGGCGGAATTTGCCTGTAAATGTTTTAAATATTAAAATCATACAATAAACGAATGTAAATACACTTGCAATCCATGCAATAATTGGAAATAACATACCCAATTTTTCCAAACCAAAAATCCCAGCAGATGCCACATCATTAACACTGGCAAAAAACATCTCTTTACTTAAAAATCCGTTAAATGGTGGAAGCCCGGCCATCGAGAACCCGCCAACTACCGCAATGGTAAAAGTGACTGGCATTACATGCATTAACCCACCAAGCCTTCTAATATCACGGGTTCCAGTTTCATGGTCGACGATTCCAACAACCATGAATAAGCTACCTTTAAATGTTGAATGATTAAATAAATGAAAAAGAGCGGCAAAAGTGGCAACTGTGTATAGTGCTCCGCTTTCACCTGGTCCAAAATAAACAGCTAATGATCCGATTCCTAATAGACTCATAATGAGTCCAAGTTGACTGATTGTTGAAAAGGCAAGCAGAGCCTTTAAATCCGTTTGTCTTACGGCAGTAAATGACCCATACAATAACGTAATAATACCAATACCAGCTACAAGCCAGAACCAAATAGAACTGCCACCAAAAATAGGTGTAAGTCTTGCGACTAGATAAATCCCAGCTTTAACCATTGTCGCTGAATGAAGGTAAGCACTAACTGGAGTTGGTGCTTCCATGGCATCCGGCAACCATATACTAAATGGAAATTGAGCCGATTTTGTAAAGGCACCAATTAATATAAGGATTAATGCAGGAATAAATAAATCATGGTTCGTAATGAAAGCAGCATTGCCAATCATTTCACGAATACTATACGTATCCGCCATTAAAATAAGCATTATAAAACCTGCTAACATCGCTAGTCCACCGAAAACAGTGATGAGTAACGATTTTAGGGCACCATACCTTGAACTTTTCCGTTCATACCAATAGCCAATTAATAAGAAAGAAGAAATACTTGTTAATTCCCAAAATCCATAAAGAATAAATATATGGTCAGAGAAGACTAGACCTAACATTGCCCCCATAAACATTAATAAATATATATAAAATTTATGTAGCTCTTCCCTTAGCTTAGATAAATAGTAAATGGAATAAAGGATTACAAGGGTTCCAACACCAGAAATGAGTAATCCGAACAGAAGACCGAGGCCGTCAATATGTGTGGAGATATTAATATTTAACGACGGAATCCAAGGAAGATTGTATTCAATTGTTTCACCTTTTGCGACAATAGGTATATATTGTAACAAAAAGAGAAAGATGGTTAATGGTACAAATAAAACGAACCAGCCTGTATGAATCCGTTTATTGATATATTTAAATAAAAACGAGACTATAAATGCAAACAGAAATGGTAAAAATAGTATTATGTAAAACGAATGCAAAATCAGCCCTCCTAAATATTTTTTCCAAAAAAAGATTATTTTTTCTTAAACGTATATTTTATAATGGAATTGACTCTTTACGTGACATACGATATAGTCTTACATAGTTTAGTTGAGACCCTTACTATTATGCCTGAGGTGAATTATTTTTATGATTAACATATATAACGAAAGTATCCTCGTCTGTGTTTATTATGGACCAAATGGTGAAAGACTTATCAAACGTGGTTGCAATATTGCAAAAATGCTAAAGGCTCCATTATATATTTTAACCGTCGATGAAAAACCATTCGATGAACTAGATGCTGAAAAAGTATTTTACATTGAGCAATGGAAAAAAATTGCCGATGAACATCAAGATGCCCATTTTATTATGAAAGATAACGAAAAGCGACCAGTTTCTAAAGTCATCGCAGAAGTGGCTCGCAAAAAAAATGTGACTCAAATCATTCTTGGACAAACTGCACAAAGTCGCTGGCAACAAATCACAAAAGGTTCTATAATCAATGATTTGTTACATGATATCCCTTTTGTTGATTTACACATCATCTCTGTTTCTCGATATATTCGCAATGATGAAGGTTTATATGAAAAAGGAGTACGTGCATATCTTATTAAGGAAGGTAATCATTATAAATTGAGTTTTAATCATACGAAAGATTCTGTATATGAAGGAATCTTCTTCAAAGAAATTGGAACGGATTTTGACAATGGACTTTTCCGTTTTATGAAAGGAGCAGAAACTCTTCAAGTCCAAGTGTGTGATGGTCTGGTTACTGATTTTACAAATATTGACGCGAGTACTGCAATGAGTTTAAATGATTTAGACAATGAATAAAATATATCGTAATCTTTAGATGGCTATCTAATTTACATTGGATAGCCTTTTTTATAAATTGACATCTACTTTTATCGGTAATTCATCGTTTTTTTCAATCCCGATGTACTTTAAAGTCTCAGCAGTTGAATTGTGATTAAAGATCGATTTTATGAGGGATATTGCAACACCTTTATAATAAGCGTGGTATCCGAAAGTTTTTCGTAATGTTGTTGTACCAATTTTTTCAGAAATGCCTACTTCTTTAGCAGCATTATTGATAATTCGATAGGCTTGTTGCCTTGTAATCGGTTGATTATTATTTTTTTTCGATTTAAAGAGATAATCATCACTTTTCCATTCATTTTTTGAAAGATATTCTAGTAATACTTCTTCCACTTTACTATTCAAATAATAAGTTTTTACTTCACCTGTTTTGTGATCTTTAATCTTTAGGTATTCACACATCTTTGTTCCGTCCCAAACATCTGAAACTTTTAAATTTAATAAGTCATTAAGTGTTATTCCTGTATTAATACCTATGACAAAAAATAGTAAATCCCTTAATGAATGTTTTCTAATGACATTTTTCATTTTTTGGATCGTTTCTATATCTCGTATTGGATTGACATATTCCACGAAGAATACCTCCGTTAATGTTACTAAAATAAAGTATAACATCAATTGAGTAACATCACAAAATATTTATTGCGTTAATATAAATTTTTTTCATATTGTATTTCAACTTTTTTCAAAAAAAAAATCCTGGAGCTGTCCATTAAGTCAGTACCTAGTAGATTTAAATGACGGAAAGAACCAGTGGATTCAGGAAAGCTCATGTAATTTGATGAATTCGTTTTAGACAAAAAGGCTTGCACCTGCTTTTTTCCATTCATCGCCATTTTCATTTAATATCTACTATTTTGGACTTATTTGGACAACCCAGGATCGTTCGTTTTATGAGTTAAAATTTTAATCCTTTTAATATATCCTTCAATGTTTGTGCGGAGTTATTAAACTTGTCTTTTTCCTCATGATCAAGGTTTAATTCAATAATGGATTTTATCCCGTTACGATTAACTATTGCAGGGACACCGATAAATACATCTTCCTGATCATATTCTCCTTCTAAATAAGTAGAAACAGTCAATACAGAATGCTCATCACCTAACACGGCTTTTGTCAATCGAACAAGCCCCATGGCAATTCCGTAATAGGTAGCTCCTTTTTTCTCAATAATTTCATAAGCTGCATCACGAACGTGGATAAATATATCATCTAAATCTTCTTTTTTATATTGTGGATTATTTGCCATCCATTCTTTAATCGGAACAACTCCAATGCTAGAATTACTCCAAACTGGAAGTTCTGAATCACCGTGTTCCCCGATGATATACGCATGAATATTTCTCGTATCTATATTAAAATAATGACCAAGCATATAACGGAAGCGTGCAGTATCTAGAATTGTCCCGGAACCAATAACGCGTTCTTTAGGAAGACCAGAAAATTTCCAAGTTGCATAAGATAGAATATCAACAGGGTTTGCTGCAACGATAAATATACCATTAAAACCATTAGCCATAATTTCGCCAACGATCGTTTTATATATTGCTGTATTTTTAGCAGCTAGATCAAGTCGAGTTTCACCAGGTTTTTGCGGTGCACCTGCTGTTAATACAACGATATCTGCATCCTTACATTCAGAATAATCCCCGGAACGAATCTTTAAATGAAATGCTGCAAAAGGAAGACCATGATTTAAATCCATCGCATCTCCTTCCGCCTTATCCTTATTTACATCAATAATGACTAGTTCTCCTGGAATTCCTTGATTTAATAAAGCAAAAGCGTAACTAGCACCAACTGCTCCTGATCCTACTAATACGATTTTATTTACTCCATTACGCATCAGGTATATTCCTCCTAAATATAAATTTCATATCTTCATCATTATTGTTCATAATGACGGGAAATTTATGATTTAAATATCATGTGAAACATTTCACAATTTAAATATACCAAAAAAAGATCGTGAAAAACGATTTAGTTTTGACTAAAATATGAACATTTTCACGATTTTTTATGAAAGTGTTTACAATTTTGGTTTTTCAGTTTTCATTTTCGAGATGTAGTTTTTTCTTTTCGTAGAATCATAAAATAATAAAAAACAGTAATTAGAACTGAACATGCAGATGTAACATATATACTTGTATAACCGATCCAATAACCAATTTGTCCGAAAAGAATAGCACCACAACCAATTCCAAGATCAAAAAAGGAGAAAAAAGTGGCATTAGCCATACCACGTCTATTTTTTGGTGAGCGTTCAACAGCCCACGCCTGAAGTGCAGGCTGAACCGTACCAAATCCTACGCCATAACAAATAGCAGCTAAATACAATACAGCACTGTTTGCCATCCATGCCAACAATAACATGGCAATAAAAATTAAACTTGCCCCCGGTAAAAACACAAATCGATGACCTTTTCGATCATATAACTGACCTGCAAATAACCTTGTCACCATTAAAGAAAGAGCATAAATAATAAAATACCAATGAATGCCTTCTACACCTTTTTGTACGGTATATAATGGTAAAAATGAAGCAATACCCCCAAACGTTGCTGTAATAAAAAGTGCTAAAATTGATGGATCTAATGCTTCTTTTTCGTATAAATCCCACTTTACACGGATGTATTTCGCAAGTAAAAAGTGAGCCATTTCGCAATTTAAAATTGAGCCACTTTATCCGTACTTGAATTTATCCATTCCTCAGTTTCCCTCATTCTAAATGATGGGCCAACCATGTTTATTAC
>NZ_JAOUSE010000042.1:0-25734 GCF_025660415.1 Pallidibacillus thermolactis | reverse complement strand
AAACTGGACATGGAAAAGACCATGTCCAGCCTAAATAAGATAAGAATCTTAGAAAATGATGAGCAAAAAAAGACAAATCCCAACTCAAATGAAGCATTTGAGTTGGGGTTTGTCGACAGTCTGCAAGGAATAGGTCATGGCCTATTCCTTTTAACGTATTTCTACATATTGAATCCTATGATTAATCAAACGCTTGTTTAATTGAATCCTAATTACTAATACAAAATTTTTGATCAAACGTTTGATATATAAAAAATATATTCTCAATTTAACGTGTGATTTTTTCTGGAATTTAAATGGAATGTACGAGCTCCTTTTTCTGAGTAATAACACTAACAGCAACAAATGCTAAAAAAGATAATAGAATAGGAAAGATAACAGTATGCATACCTAACGCATTCGGATAAAATTGATGGAATAAGATATAAGAAGTCACACCTACAATCATTGAGCTAATCGCACCATATTTGTTTCCCTTTTTCCAATACAATCCCAACACAACCGGCCAAATAAAGGCAGCCTCTAATCCTCCAAAAGAAAATAAATTTAACCATATTAAGAAATCTGGAGGACTTAAAGCCATTAAGTAGACAATTACACCTAAAATCGCTGTTACTAAATAACTTATGCTTCTCACCTTTTGATCCTGTGCTTGAGGATTAACGTAACTTAAATAAATATCTTTTACAACAGCTGAACTTACCATAATTAACAAAGCATTAACAGTTGACATGATTGCTGCCATTGGCGCAGCTAATACAATACCTGCGAAGAAAGGTGGTAAGACTTCCATTGTGATCGTTGGCATCACTGAGTCAGCAACGGCTATATTAGGATGAACCGCTCGAGCAAATACGCCGACTAGATGCATCCCTAACATAATGATTCCAACAAATACTGTAGTTATAATAATTGCTTGATGCATTGATCTTGAATTTTTATAAGACATCGCACGAACAGCTATTTGTGGTAAACCAACAACACCTATCCCAACAAGAATCCAATATGAGGAAACATAACTTGCTGAAAGGCTACCGTCTGCTCCAAAGGGAGTTACAAGCCCTGGATCAATGGCCATAAGTTTTTCCATAATATTGTTTATTCCGCCGCCAGCATTTATAACGGCTACGAGTAAAATTAACGTTCCAAAAAACATAATTGTACCTAAAATCGTGTCCGTTAAAGCAACGGCACGAAAACCACCAATAATAACATAGATCATAACAGAAAAAGCAAATATCGTTAACGCGATTGGATAAGAAATAGGAAATAGCGATTCAAGTAAGCGTGCTCCTCCTACCCATTGGGCAGCAATCGATGAAAATAAAAAGATGATAATACTAATGGCTGCAAGTATTCCAATCCATTCGCTATGATAACGATTTTTCAAAAAGTCAATTAATGTAATTGCTCGATATTGTCTTGATACAATCGCAAATTTCTTTCCTAAAACCGTGAGGACAAAATAACCTGTTGGAAGTTGGGCCATTGCTAATAATACCCAACCAAGTCCAGTTGAATAAGCAATTCCTGGTCCGCCTATAAAACTACTGGCACTTCCATATGTTGCCATCATCGTCATCGCCAAAATAAATCCACCCATACTCCGACTACCTAAAAAATACTCTTGTAAAAATGAGTCCGAATTCCTGACATGTTTATTCGTCCAAAACCCAACAATAAAAATAATAAATAGGAATATTATAAGAGGCAACACAATTCCCCAATTCATCATAAAAACCCCACTCTCTATAACAAACTATTTATCCTATTGATTTTTCTTTCTCTTCATCTACTTTATCTATTTCCTCTTCAAAAGTTACCTCTTTAAAGCAATACTTAACGACAATTATAACCAGTATGGACATAACAATTAAACTAACAATACAACTATAAAAAAACCAAGCTGGAAAACCAAGGATATATGTATACTCTTCTGGGGATTGAGATCCAAGACCATATGCAAAAGCAAACCACCAAATAAAATTAAATAAAACTAAACCAATACCAATCCAAGCTTCCTTCTTCGCTACTTTAAAGCGTGAATCATCCGAAAAAATTTTATCCTTGTCCATTTTTCTCCTCCAATTTTAGACATTTCTCGAAACAATCATAGCAGTATTTAAAAAAAATGGAAATAAATTATTTTTAAAATGGATAAGGGTCTGAATTCACCGTATAAGTCATTTGTATTCTGTGTTCCCACGGTAAGGTTCAGACCCTAGATTTTTTCATTTATTATCTTTACAATTACAATTTTTAGCTTTTTTAATTTTGTGGAGAAATGGAGTAAAATTATGTTCTTTCATCCGTTCAAAATGTTTATCCATACTTTCCTTGATTTTATCACCGCGTTCCTTCGAAATTACTCCGTATTCAACATATTTATCAATCATTTGTTTTCTAATCTTGTGTGATTCGCTTGCCAGTTTTTCAATTTCTTCCAGTTGTTCTTTTGTCAATTGAAACTCTTGATTGCCCTTTTCTATGATCTCGTTGTTCCCAATTTTTGCCTCTTGCGGAGCTGTTTTCCATATTTGACCGTTTATTTCGACTGAATCCCCTACTTCAGTCGGAGTTGCTGCTAATGCAATGGGTCCTCCTATAAAAGCAACGATTCCTGACAATAGGATTGATATGAGTTTTTGAAATTGGCAAAACAATTCCTACATCTCCTTAACATCATTATTTTTCCTTAGAATGTGCAGGATGTAGGATGATTATACAAGAAACACCATTTTTTCCCTTTAAATTTTTAATGAAAACAATTTATATAAGACATTGTTTGTTATTTCTAATTTTCATGCTACACTTTAAAACCTTTCTTAAATCAAATTGGGGTAGTCTAGAAAGTCTGATTATTGGGGATTTTTGAAAGTAGGTTGGGGATACAAATCCAGTGGATCGGCCTCAGCACCTTAAGCACACAAGCACCTTTGCAGGGGCTTTCACTCGTGTACCTGGTGCTTACGTTTTCAGCCAAAAGCGTTTGCTGTTCTTGCTGGAGTAGTCGCAAATATCCGCTATATGACTTATTGGACCGCCCACTTTACAAGCCAGGTCAATCTTTCAATTTGCTTTCTGCTAATTTCAGCTGTAATTCTACTTGTGAAAAGGCAGTTCCTCCATAGCTATTCCTAGCCTCTACAACATGTTTCGGCGTAAGAACTGCGTAAATATCCTCTTCAAATAAATCGCAAAACTGTTTATACTCTTTAAATGTTAAATCTAGTAAATACTTATTTTTTTCGATTGCATAAAGAACAATTTTTCCGATAATCTCATGAGCCTGGCGGAATGGTAGACCTTTGTTCACTAAGTAATCCGCAAGATCCGTTGCATTGGAATAATCTTGGCGAACAGCTTGATACATTTTTTCTTTATTCACCGTCATAGTTTCGATCATCGGTGCTAAAAGTTTTAATGAACCTGTCAACGTTTCTACCGTATCAAACATTCCCTCTTTATCTTCTTGTAAATCTTTATTATAGGCAAGAGGGAGACCTTTTAATACCGTTAATAATCCGATCAAGTTTCCATATACACGACCGGTTTTCCCACGTAACAACTCCGGCACATCTGGATTTTTCTTTTGCGGCATTATACTTGAACCTGTACAAAAGGAATCATCTAATTCAATAAACTCAAACTCCTGACTCGACCAGAGGACGAGTTCCTCAGATAATCTCGATATATGGGTCATTAAAATGGACGATATGGATAAAAACTCCAATATAAAGTCACGATCACTTACTGCATCTAAACTATTTGGGTAAACCGTGTCAAAACCTAGCAAACTTGCTGTTAGATTTCGGTCAATCGGGAAAGTTGTTCCAGCTAGTGCACCAGCTCCTAATGGTGACCAATTAATCCTTTTTAAGCTGTCATGCAATCGCTCTTTATCTCTTTCAAACATCCAAAAGTAAGCCAAGAGGTGATGACCAAGACTAATCGGCTGAGCTCGTTGTAAGTGTGTATATCCCGGCATAACCGTTTCAATATGCTCTTTTGCTTGTTTAACGATTGCTTTTTGCACCGATTTAAGCATGTGGATGATTTCCTTTGTTTTCTTAAAAAGATATAGGTGCATATCCGTTGCAACTTGATCATTCCTGCTTCGTCCAGTATGGAGTTTTCCACCAACTGGACCGATTTCTTCGATTAATAGCCGTTCAATATTCATATGAATATCTTCATCTTCAATCGAAAATTCGACTTCACCAGCATTCATTTTTTCTTTTATCGTTAGTAATCCTTTTTTAATGGTTTCAACATCATCTTCATGTATAATGCCGCAAGAACCTAACATTTCAACATGGGCTAAGCTTCCTTCGATATCTTCTAATGCAAGTTTTTGATCAAATTGAATTGATGCCGTAAATTCTTCAACTAATTTATTCGTTTCCTTCGTAAAACGTCCTCCCCAAAGTTTACTCATGCTTTGCCCTCCACGTCTATTGAAACTTTATTTTAATTTTACAGCTTCTTCATTTTTATGCACTTCAGCAAATACCTTTGTTGGTAAGCCCCATAACTTAATAAAACCAACAGCAGCGTTATGATCAAATAAATCTTCTTTTGAATAAGTAGCCAATTGTTCATTATATAGACTAACAGGAGATTTCCTTGCCACAACCGTATAATGACCTTTGAAAAGTTTGACTTTAATGGTTCCTGTAACAGATTTTTGAGTTTCTTCAACAAAAGCATCAATGGCAGACTTTAAAGGAGAATACCATAGGCCGTCATATATAATTTGAGCATACTTTTCATCAATGTAAGATTTAAACTGAGTTACTTCCCTTGGTAATGTTAATAGTTCTAACTCTTTATGAGCCTTAATTAACACAACAGCAGCTGGATTTTCATAAATTTCCCTTGATTTAATACCAACTAGTCGATTTTCAATATGATCAATTCGACCAACACCATGTAATCCTGCCTTTTCATTTAACACTTCAATAATTTGGACAAGATTCATCCGGTGACCGTTCAAGGCAACAGGAACTCCTTTTTCAAATTCAATTTCAACATATTCTGGTTCATCGGGTGTTTTTTCGACTGGATTCGTCCATTCATACGCTTCTTCTGGGGCTTCATTCCAAGGATTTTCTAAAACACCAGCCTCACATGCCCTCCCCCAAATATTTGCATCGATGGAAAATGGATTATCTAAGTCAACTGGAATTGGAATTCCATGTTTTTCTGCATATTCAATTTCCTCTTCGCGGTTCATTCCCCACTCACGCACAGGTGCAATAACTTGTAAAGAAGGGTTTAATGCTTGAATGGAGACTTCAAAACGAACTTGATCGTTTCCTTTTCCTGTACAGCCATGGGCTACTGCAACGGCTCCTTCTTCTTCTGCCACTTGCACGAGCAACTTAGAAATTAACGGACGACTAAGTGCTGAGGATAATGGATATTTTCCTTCATATAATGCGTTTGCTTTTAGACTTGGCAAAATATATTCATTCGCGAGTAAATCTTTTCCATCAATTGTTATCGATTTAATCGCCCCTACATTAAGAGCCTTTTGACGAATTTTCTCCATATCTTTACCTTCGCCACCGACATCGATAGCTAACGCGATTACATCATATCCATACTTTTCTTGTAACCATTTAATTGAAACAGATGTATCTAAGCCACCTGAATATGCTAAAACAATTTTTTCTTTAACCATGTGATCCTCTCCCTTTGTATAAATAAACCACATTTTGTATTTTTATACATTTTACCGTATTTTTATAAATAATGCTACAATAAATTTTTTAAAATTGCTTTTTGAGCATGAAGTCGATTTTCTGCTTCATCAAAAACAACTGAATGAGGACCATCTATTATTGAAGCTGTTACTTCTTCTCCACGGTGCGCAGGTAAACAATGCAGAAAAATATAATCATTATTTGCATGCTTACATAATTCATCATTTACTTGATAAGGAGTGAATACCTGTAAACGTTCTTCCGTTTCATCCTCCTGTCCCATGCTCGTAAAAACATCAGTGACAACAACATCAGCACCTACAATCATCTGTTGCGGGTCCACACTTATTTGAATTGTTGAACCCGTGTTGTTTGCAACAGTTTGTGCATTCTTTACTACTTCTTCATTTGGCATAAAACCTTCGGGGCTTGCAATTGAAATGTCCATTCCCACTTTAACTGCTCCTTCAATTAGAGAATGGGCCATATTGTTGTTTCCATCACCAATAAAGCACATTTTCAATCCTTCTAACCTTCTTTTATGCTCATATATCGTTTGCAAATCGGCTAACACTTGTGTTGGATGATGTAAATCGGTTAACCCATTAATGACAGGAACAGATGAATATTTAGCAAATGCTTCAACAGTTGAATGAGCAAATGTACGAATCATAAGCCCATCTACATACCGAGATAAAACTTTTGCAGTATCGTAAATCGTTTCACCTCGCCCAAGTTGGATATCCCTATTACTCAAAAAGATTGCCTGACCTCCAAGTTGATACATCCCAACTTCAAAAGATACACGGGTTCGTGTTGATGACTTTTCAAATATCATTCCTAGTACTTTTCCTTTTAAAAACGGATGTTGCTCACCATTTTTTTGCATTTGTTTCAGTTTTATGGCTTCATCGATTAAAAATAAAATTTCATCACTCGAAAGTTCGGCTAATGATAAAAAATCCTTTCCTTTTAAATTGATATCATATTTGTTTTTTATTAACGATTCAGTCACCTTTACACCACCTTTTAAATTTGAATATAATCCTGCAAATAATGACTTATCGGTTTTACACGAAAATCAACCGTATCTTCTTGATAAAGATAAGCTTCAAAAGTTTCCAATGCAGTAAAAAGAGGAACATTTTGGCGCATGAAAAACTCTCTCATAAATTTACCGAAGGTTTTTTTATGGCTAGTTTTTGTTGGTCTAATAATAGCAACATTAATTTTTACTTCTTTTAACAACTGTTCCAGGCGATTTTTTTGTCGATTTACAACAGTTGTCGCCAAACCATTTCTTCGTAGAAAATCTGCTGTTCCTTCTGTTGCAAAAATTTGTAACGGTTCTTTTATATCTTCTAAGATTCGTAGAAGGTATTCCTTATCTCGATCAGCGACTGAGCAAAAAACCGTTAGCGATTTAGAATATTTAACATCTCTTTTACCTGCCACTTTTTTGAATGCCTCTGGAATTGTATGTCCAATACCTAGTATTTCGCCTGTCGATTTCATTTCCGGTCCTACACTTGGGTCAACATTTTTTAACTTATTAAAGGAGAACACTGGTGCTTTAACAGCGTAAAATGGTACTTCCTTCACTAAACCTGTTTCATGTAATGCTTCTCCAATTTGTGCCGCAACTCCCCATTTAATAATCGGTATCCCTGTTACTTTGCTTAAGATTGGAACTGTTCGCGATGCCCGTGGGTTTACTTCTAAACAATAAATTTTTTCTCTATGAATAACAAACTGCATATTTGCAACACCAATAATACCTGCTTCTAAACAGATCTTCTTCGCATAGTCAGTTAGGACTTGTTTTTGTTCACCTGTTATTGATTTCGCTGGATAAATACTGATACTATCTCCTGAATGAACCCCAGCCTTTTCTATATGTTCAAAAATCCCTGCAATAAGAATGTTCTTTCCATCACAAATACAATCTAATTCACATTCCAACCCAGGCAAAAATTGATCCACTAATATCGGCCACGTTCTTTTTTCTGTATTCATAATAGTTTTCACATATTCATCTAATTCTTCTTCTGTGTAAAGGACTTTCATCGACTGCCCACCGATCACGTAAGAAGGACGAACAAGAACCGGATAACCTAACTGGATCGCACTTCGTTTTAATTCGTCTTCCGAATAAGCAATTTTTCCCTCTATATGTGGAACAGCTAATCTGTCTAACAGTTCATAAAATAGCTTTCGATCTTCTAACAAATCAATCGTTTTCGTTGCTGTTCCAAAAATATGAACGCCCTCAAGTTCTAAGTCAGCAGCAAGATTAATTGCTGTCTGGCCTCCGAATTGTAAAAAAACCCCGTCCACATTTTCTTTGTATACGATATGTAGGATATCTTCTGTCGTAATTGGTTCAAAATATAATTTATCAGACATTGAGTAATCTGTACTTACCGTCTCCGGATTATTGTTTACAACAATGGTCTCGTAACCGAATTCCTTTAATGCCATAACTGCATGGACACATGTATAATCAAATTCAATCCCTTGCCCGATACGAATTGGACCTGAACCAACGATTAACACTTTCTTTTTGTTTGACGATTCAACTTCATCTTGGCCATGCCACGTCGAATAATAATATGGTGTTACCGCATCAAATTCACCAGCACATGTATCAACAAGTTTATAAGAAGGAACAAGACCCATTTTTAGTCGTTTTTTACGAACCTCTTGTTCTGTACAATTAAGAAGACTTGCTAAATAACGATCTCCGAAATTTAGTTGTTTTGCTTTTATTAAGATATCTTTCGGTAAGGTGTCAACATCATAATTCTCAATCTTATTTTCAAACATAACCAGTTCTTGAATTTTATATAAAAACCAGCTATCTACTTTTGTGATTTTTTGAACTTCCTCAATAGACATTCCTCTGCGAAAGCACTCAGCAATGACAAATAGTCGTAAATCAGTCGCTTCTTCAAGTTCACTAATCAATTGTTCTTTACTCATCTTTTTTACAAGCGGATGAGATAAACCATCTACCTTATATTCCAGGGAACGTAAAGCCTTATTTAATGCCCCTTCAAACGAACGATCGATTGACATAACTTCACCCGTTGCTTTCATTTGCGTTCCCAATTTAGTATCCACTTCTGGAAATTTATCAAACGGAAAACGAGGTAGTTTCATTACAACATAATCCACTGCTGGCTCAAAGGAAGCATAAGTTGTTCCCGTTACAGGGTTGATAATTTCTTCTAATTGGTAACCGAGGGCACATTTAGTTGCAATTCGAGCAATTGGGTAACCTGTTGCTTTTGATGCTAAAGCACTTGAACGGCTTAAGCGTGGATTAACTTCGATGATATAATATTCATTTGTTTCCGGGTTTAACGCGAACTGAATGTTACAACCACCAATAACACCTAAGGAACGAATAACTTTTAAAGAAGCATTACGTAAAATATGATATTGTTCATCGGTTATCGTCTGACTTGGTGCAACTACAATCGAATCACCAGTATGGACACCAACCGGATCAATATTTTCCATATTGCACACAATGATGCACGTATCATTCCCATCGCGAATGACTTCAAATTCGATTTCTTTCCAACCCTTTATACTTTTTTCTACTAGTACTTGATGAATTGGACTTAAGGTTAATCCCTTTTTTAAAAGCTCTACAAGTTCTTCTTCGTTTTCAGCAAAGCCACCTCCTTCACCACCAAGGGTATAGGCCGGGCGAACAATGATAGGGAAACCAATCGAGCGAACAAAGTTAATACCTTCTTCAACAGTAACAACAATTTTGGATTCAGGAATCGGTTCACCAATTTCTAACATTAATTTTTTGAATTTATCACGATCTTCCCCTTTTTGAATTGCCTCGACTGCTGTACCTAAAACTTCCACATTATATTTATTTAAAAGTCCTGCCTCTTCAAGTTGAACAGTTAGATTGAGTCCGGTTTGACCACCTAATGTACCTATAATGCCATCCGGTTGTTCGTTTTTAATAATTTTTTCCACCACATCCACTGTCATCGGTTCAAGATATACTTTGTCAGCAATATGTTCATCAGTCATAATCGTTGCTGGATTATTATTTAAAAGTACAACTTCAATTCCTTCTTCCTTCAATGCTAAACAACCTTGTGTACCTGCATAATCAAATTCTGCAGCCTGCCCAATTACGATCGGACCTGAACCAATAACGAGTACTTTTTTAATTTTTTTATTTAACGGCATATGACATTACCCCTGTATTTTTATTAACTGTTTCCAAAAACGAATGAAATATATGCCCTGTCTCCATTTGAGAAGGGAAAACAGTATCTGGATAAAATTGAACGGTTTGAATTGGCTTTTGCTTATGTTCAATTCCTTCTATTGATCCATCATTCACATTTTGGTATGAAATATTAAATTCATTTCGATCAATCGTTTGATCAATAACGGTATACCCATGATTTTGTGTCGTGATATATACTTTGCCGGTGCGTAAATCTTTAACTGGGTAATTACCTCCACGGTGCCCAAAAGGTAAAGCTTCTGTTTTTGCGCCATAAGCGAGTGCTACAAGCTGATGACCTAAAGAAATACCTAAAGTAGGGAACAACGTTGATAATTTATAAATTTTTTCAATTTCATCAATTAAGTCCATCGGATCACCTGGTCCATTGCTTAACACGATGCCATCTGGCTTTAGCTGTAAAATGTTTTCAAAAGAATAATCATAAGGAACAAGTGTTACTCGACAATTTGCATTTATAAAATATTGAACAATCTCTTGTTCAACACCGAAATCGACAATTACGATATGAGGAGCATTAACATCGTTCGTATATTGAATAACTGTTTTTGTTGAAACTTTGTTTACTGGTTTGAAGGAGGTATTTGTTTCCGGTTTATCGTTCATATCATCAGAAATAACTGCCTTTACTGTACCTCTTTTACGAATTGTTTTTATTAGTGCACGTGTATCAACTTCAGTCAAACAAGGTATATTATCCTTTTCTAAAACAGATTCCATTGAAATGGCCAAAGGATCATAGGATGGTACATTACAAATTTCCTTTATTACCACACCTTGGGCGTATATTTTTTTAGTCTTGTTTTCTTTGCTTCGAATTCGGTAACCTCCAATGACCGGATAAGAAAAAACGATAATTTGGCCTGTATACGAAGGGTTTGTTAATATATGTTGATGACCTGTCATACTTGTATTAAAGACAATTTCACCAGCACTTCTTTTTACTTTTCCTATCAGCTTCCCCGAAAAAATTTCACCCGTTTCCAAAATAATGTAACCTGTAGTCAACTTCTTCACCTCCGAATTATGCCACTATCTGTATCTTTGTATTGATTTAATACATGTTGAAACACTTCAAAAAACCTCTCAATCTCATTTTCCGTTATCGTAAGCGGAGGAAGTAAACGAATGGTATTATTACCTGCTGTTAAAATGAGGAGCTTTTCTTCAAGGGCTAACTGAACAATTCCGCTTGGATCGCCGTCAATTTCGATCCCAATCATGAGCCCCAATCCACGAACATCTTTAATAAATGTGAAGTTCTCTTTCAGTTGTTCTAACTTGGATTTAAGAATGAAACTCATCTCTTGTGCTGAATGTAGCACATTCGTTCCAACTAATTCTTTGACCGTTTCCAGACCAGCTGTGGCAGCGAGTGGATTTCCTCCAAAAGTACTTCCATGGGTACCGGGGGTAAAATGTTGTGCTACTTCTTTTTTTGCAAGCATCGCTCCAATTGGAAATCCTGAACCCAGTCCTTTTGCTAAAGTAACCATATCCGGTTCAAAATTATAATATTCATAGGCAAATAGTTTTCCAGTTCTCCCCATTCCCGTTTGTACTTCATCAACGATGATTAGAATCTCTTCTTTTTTACAAATAGATGTAAGTTTTTCTATCCACTCTTGTTTCGCTGGAATGACTCCACCTTCACCTTGGACTAATTCTAAAATGACCGCACAAGGTTTCATATCTATTAATTTATTTAAATTTACATAATCGTTATAGTTTAAATATGAAAATCCTGATACTAAAGGATGGAAACCTTTCTGGATTTTTTCTTGACCGGTTGCCGAAAGTGTTGCCATGGTCCTTCCATGAAATGATTGTTTGAAACTGACGATATGTGGCAATTTGTTGTGATCAAATGCATACTTTCTTGCAAGTTTTATCGCTGCTTCATTCGCTTCAGCCCCACTGTTACAAAAAAATACTTCATCAAAGCAACTATTTTCGCAAAGCTTCATTGCCAACTTTTCTTGACTTTGAATCAAAAAAAGATTTGAACAGTGCCAAAGCTGTTCTAGTTGCTCTTGTACCGCTTTTTTTACACCTTCTGGTACATGGCCTAAATTACAAACCGCTATTCCAGAAGTAAAATCTAAATATTTTTCACCTTTATCATCCCAAACATACGCACCTTTTCCTTTTACAAGATTTAAAGAATAACGCTGATATGTGTTCATTATATGGCTAGTCTGTAACATTACCATATTTTCACCTACTTGATATAAAATCTTTATTTGATATCGTTGTACCAATTGGTAGCCCTTTTACATAAGAAAGAATTGCATTTTCTTCTAAGCCATTCAAAATAACGACCTCATCAATACCTTCTTCAAGACATTCGATTGCGGCTGTAACTTTCGGAACCATTCCGCCTGTAATAATCCCGCATTCTATCAATCTCTGGATTTGTGTCGGTGTCAGATCATTTAATAAACGGTCATCCTGTATAACTCCAGAAACATTTGTGATTAAACACAGTTTTGCATTAAATTTTTTCGCAACCGCAGCCGCTACCATATCTGCATTTATATTCCACCGCTGTCCTTTACCATCAATGGCAATGGGAGAAATCACAGGTATAAGTTTCGAATCAATCAAACATTGCAAAAATTCAACATTTACTTCATCTACCTTTCCGACATAACCTAGCTTATGATTGCTTTGCAGTGGTGATGCTACTAAAAGTTTTCCATCAATCCCACTCACACCAATTGCTTTCCCACCAGCAATTTGTAGATTTCGAACAATAGCCTTGTTCATTGAACCAGATAGTACCATTTCGGCTATATTCAAAACTTTTTCATCAGTTACCCGCAGCCCGTCAACAAACTTCGTCTTTATATTAAGTTTATTAAGTAAATTTGATATTGTCGGACCTCCACCATGAACAACAACGGGTTGAATACCTTGATTTTGAATTTTAACGATATTTTCATACAAAGACGGATGAATATTGTCCAAAACACTACCACCACATTTTATGACTAAATAGGTCATCATTTACACCCCTTTATGTCCGATACATCGCATTAATCTTTACATAATCATAGGTTAAATCACATCCCCAAGCTGTAGCATTACTTTTACCATCGTGTAAGTCTACAATAATCTGAATTTCCTCATTTTCTTTTAAATAGGTCGTAACGTTTTCTTCAGAGTAAGTTTCCGGTAATCCATTCTTTACGACCCGTTGTTCGCCGATATATACATCAATTGAATTGGAATTAAGTTGAACACCACTATACCCAATCGCGGCAACGATTCTTCCCCAGTTCGGATCCTCACCAAACATGGCCGTTTTAACCAGGTTGGATCCAATAATTGATTTGGCAATTTTTCCTGCATCAGCACTCGTATTACATCCCTTGACTTTTACTTCAATTAGTTTTGTTGCACCTTCTCCGTCTTTCGCAATTTGCTTTGCCAACGATTCACATACTAGATACACACCAGAAAGAAAAGTGTCCCATTCAGCATGATGTTGAGTTAATTTAGGATTACCTGCTAAACCGTTAGCAAGGAATACGACCATATCATTAGTACTTGTATCTCCATCAACAGTAATCATATTAAACGTTTGATTAACCGATTGCTTTAAAGCAATATTTAATGCCTCTTGACTTATGTTGGCATCTGTCGTAATAAATCCTAACATTGTTGCCATATTCGGATGAATCATACCTGAACCCTTTGCACAACCAGCAATGGTAATTGTTTTTCCATCGATCTTTAATTGAACACAAGCCTTTTTTTGTGTCGTGTCCGTCGTTAAAATGGCCTTTTCAAAACAATCCACATCATTATCTAAATGATGAATTTGATTAATACCGTCCTCCAATTTTTGCATCGGTAGCTGTTCACCAATGATACCTGTGGAACTCACAGCAACAAGATGTTCATCTACTCCAATGCGATCTGCAAATAATTTCCGCATAAATAGCGCATTTTTATATCCTTCATCACCCGTACAAGCATTTGCGATCCCGGAGTTAACAATAACACCTTGAATTTTCCCTGAAATTTTAATACTTTCCTTAGTCACAAGTAATGGAGCTGCTTGAATTTGGTTTGTTGTATACACTGCTGCTACTGTTGCAGGAACCTCAGAAAATAGCCAGCCAAGGTCAAGACGTTTTCGTTTTATTCCACAATGTAATCCACCTGCATAATAACCCTTCGGTGTTGTAATACTGCCATTTTTTAGTGTCACGACTTGTTTCGTTTGAACTAATTGTTTGTTCATACTCTTTTAACCTCCAATTTTATGGGTATAGAGGAACATTCATTAAACCCGTTGTTTCTTCCCAACCCGCAAGAATATTCAAATTTTGGATTGCCTGACCAGATGCACCTTTAACTAAGTTATCGATTACAGAAATAATGATAAGTCTATTCGTCCTTTCATCAACATAAAGACCGATATCACAAAAATTGCTACCGAAAATTTCCTTTGTAGTTGGGTATTGCCCGACTTGACGTATACGAATAAATGGTTCATTTTTATACATTTCTTTGTATAATTGATAAATTTCCTCAATAGATAGATTATGGATTAAATCGCAATAAATTGTGCTCATGATCCCTCGGTTTATCGGAATTAAGTGCGTAACAAATGATATTGGAGCTTCTTCGCCACTTATTTCACGAATAACTTGTTCTATTTCTGGAATATGTTGATGGTGACCAACTTTATAGGCTTTTATATTTTCATTAACTTCTGTAAATAAGTTGGCGACATTCACATTTCTACCTGCGCCAGATACTCCTGTTTTAGCGTCAATATGGATAGAATACAGGTCAATTACTTTGTGTTGTAATACCGGAATTAAACCAAGTAAAGTTGCTGTAGGAAAACAACCAGGGTTGGCAATTAATTTTGCTTCTTTGATTTTATGGCGGTTCAATTCCGGTAATCCATAAACCGACTCTTGTAAATATTGATCATTTGCAGGTGACTTTTTATACCATTGTTTATAATCTTCAGGTTTTTTTAGTCGAAAATCGCCAGATACATCAATACATGTTACACCTTTTTCTAAAAAGTCTGGGATTAAATCTTTTGTAACACCTGCAGGCGTAGCAAAAAATACTAAATCTACTTCTCTCGCAATCTCTTCAATATCAATATGTTCAAGAGACATATCTACAAAATTCTCTAAATGGGGATATAGCTCTAAGATATTTTTGCCACTAGTTGAATGAGAAATCATTTTCGTTAAGTCTGTATAAGGGTGATGTTGCAGTAAACGAATTAATTCAATCCCACTATATCCATTGGCACCAACGATACCGACCTTCACAGAATCATCTCCTAATCTCTTTGTGTTGAATAATTATACCTAATTATGTATAAAAATACAACACATTACGTAATTTTATTTTATTATTTTATAAATTTAGTTGGAATGAGTGCTATAGACTCAAAATCTCACACCACTTTACGTTCAAACACTGTATAAAGTAGCTCAGCCATAATATGTAGCGCAAAAGTCCTTCAAAGTTATTAAACATTGAAACCCTTGGTTACTCCAATTTGAGGAGTTCCCAAGGGTTTGTATAGGCGTCTTATCCAATTAAGCAATTTAATCCCACTCTTTCTGAGCTTAAATAAGTAAAGCTTTACAATAACTAAACCAATTGAATTTACTATTTACTAAAACACTTGTTTATATTGCCAGATCTTCTCTCCGTAATACTTTTTCAAGTTCATCTAACGCTTTTTCTTCGTCCGGACCTTCTGAACGAATAGAAATTTTCTCTCCAGTACCTACCCCAAGGGACATAACCCCTAATATGGACTTTAAATTCGTATTTTTCCCTTCAAACACCAAAAAAATATCCGATTCGAACTTGTTTGCTGTGCTAACGAGAATAGATGCAGGTCTTGCATGGATTCCTGCTTGATCTACTACTGTAAAATGCTTTTCTATCATTTGAAAACTCTCCTTTAAATAAAAATTAATTATTTAAGAAAATGATGTAGCCATAATACCAGTAGGTTTCGTACTAGCATGTGCACCAATTTCTGGATAAAACAGTACTTTTATTGAATTCAATTCACGATTTATAATTTTTTCAAATGTTTCTGGTCCTTTGTGAAGCTCAAGTCGATGAGATATGATTGGTTTTGTTTGAATTTGACCAGTACTCATGTAATGAATACTTGCTTGCCACTCTTTTCCCGGAAAAGGTGCAGATACCGCATTCCATGAGCCATAAACAGATAACTCGTTTCGAACAATTTTTTCAAAGTATAAACGTTCAATGGTAATATCTGCATACGGAATGCCTAAAAACACAACATTTCCACCTTTTTTGGGCAAAGCGAATACTTGTGCGGATGTTATTGGGGAACCGGCACATTCTACAGCTAAATCAACACCGCGTCCGTTTGTATATTGTGTTATTTGTTCGTGTGGTGGTGCCTCTGAAGAATGAATCAACACATCTGCACCTAGTTCTTTCGCAATTTTCAATTTATGATGATCAATATCAATTGCATACACTTTACTTGCTCCGAAAATCTTTGCCCATTGAACGGCTAATAGTCCAATGCTTCCTACTCCCACCACAGCCACTTCTTCTCCGGGCTGCAAGTCCGAACGATAAAAGCCATGTGCTACAACCGAAGAAGGTTCGACAAGTGCAGCTGTATCAAAGTCTAGATGATCTGGAATAGGTAGTAGATGACTTGAAGGTAATTTGACATATTCCGCGTAAGCTCCAGGATGTCTAGCCCCGATGACAGTTAGATCTTCACATTGAGAAGGCAAACCACTTTTACAGCTTTCACAAGCTCCGCATACATATGTTGGACATGCCGCAACACGGTCCCCCGGTTGAAAGTCTGTGACACCACTTCCTACTTCAGCCACTACACCTGAAAACTCATGCCCAAACGTCATCCCTTTCACATAAGGACCAAGCTTGCTATAACGCGAAATATCCGAACCGCAGATACCTACAGCCTTCACTTTAAGAATAACATCATCTGGTTTTTGAATGACAGGCTTTGGCGAATCTTCAAAACGAATATCTTTCACACCATAAAGGTTTAATGTTTTCATTGGATCCAATCCTCTCTATCAAATATCCTTTATCGAAGAATAGCCTCTTACTTCTTTATTTTTCTTATTGAAAAACATGTTGTATACTGATAAACTGATAACGACCGTATTGCATATTAGTTGATGTTTATAATAAAAAGTACTGATATCTCTCATTGGTCCCAGCATTATATCTAGAAATGCATCTACCATATAAAGACCCCATTTCTTTTTAATTTACGTTTCAACGTTGACATGATAAGGTAAGATGTGTCCCACTATCCTATCAAAAAATAATAGTATGAATTTAAAATCATTTTTGTTGTTTGAGTTCTTCTGGACCACATGAACCAATACGTACTGCATATTTATGCACTTCCATATCATCTTCGTAAATGTTCTCTATAAATATTTCTTTATTTATTGTCGATACGTAAACCTTTCCCACCTTTATTCTACTGGTGTAAGTAACACTTTAATGGCTTCCCCGCTCTTTATCACATTATACGCTTCCTCCCATTGGGTTATATTAAATACATGAGTTATTAGAGACTCCGCATTTACTTTCCCTTCACTCATTAAAGTAAGGGCAGGTTCCCAATCATCAGGTTTTTGACTTCTGCTACCTACTACATGAATTTCCTTTTGAATGATTTTTTCTAGATCAAACTGTACGTCTTGTTGTGCAAATAAGCCAACTTGTACATATTTTCCTTTTTTTCTTAGCAGGTCCAAACCTTGTTTAGCAGCAAGAACAGCACCTGAACATTCTAAAACGACATCCGCTCCATAACCTTTCGTTAATTTCTTAACTAATTCTTTAACATCTTCTTCTTGTGTATTTATTGCATAATCAATGCCTAATTCCTTCGCTTTATCTAACCGAAGTTTATCGTTACTTATCCCTGTAATAATGACAGTTGCTTTTTGGCTTTTCGCTACCTGAGCTGCAAGTAATCCAATTGGTCCCGGACCAGTCACAACAACAAGATCCCCTTCATGAATCTTTACTTTTTCAATTGCGTGATAGGTACATGCTAGTGGTTCTGTCATTGCCGCAGAAAGAAAGTCTACATTTTCCGGTAAATGATGGACACTTTCCTTCCGAGCGATGACATATTTGGCAAATGCACCATCTTGTTGTGTGCCAAGGCCTTTCCGATGATTGCATAAATTGTAATCACGTGTTTGGCAATATTCACATTTTCCACAAATATAATAGGTAGTTTCCGAAGTTACCCGATCACCAACTTGAAACTCTTTAACCCCTTCACCTACTTCTACTATCTCACCTGAAAACTCATGTCCTAACGTAACAGGTACACCAACTTTGTAATCACCTTCATACGTATGGATATCGGATCCACATATCCCTGCATACTTTACTTTAATTTTTACTTGATCCTTTTTAGGAAACGGTTCTGGTTTACTCTGAACTTCTAAATTTCCGAAGCCTAATTTAGTCTTAACTAACGATTTCATCCTCTATATCTCCTTTAATCTTATAATATACATTGGAATACTAATATTTTTATGAAATGGAGGTTCATGAAATCTCTGCTTTTCAGATTAGAGATACGAATGACTCTAATTAAATAATTCAAATATCTTCCAAATAATCCAGTTTACTAGATTACCACCTTGGTCTATACTGGACACCATTGCAGAATTTTCTGGAAATTTTACATCTGCCTGCTTTGCCATATCAGTCATAATTGGTGCGATATCTGTTGCCATATAAAGAGATAAGGCAACCATTATCGTTCCGACAATAACAGAATGAATAATATTCCCTCTAGATGCTCCTACAATAAAAGCAATTAAAAAAGGGATTGTAGCTAAGTCTGCAAATGGTAGTACATTGTTTCCAGGTAGGACTACTGCTAAAACAACTGTAATAGGAGTTAGGATTAATGCTGTTGCTATGACACTTGGGTGGCCTAAAAGTACTGCTGCATCTAAACCAATGGTAATATCCCGGTTTCCAAACCGTTTGTTTAACCATTCTCGAGCAGATTCGGAAACAGGCATTAGTCCTTCCATCAAAATTTTAACCATACGTGGCATCAAAATCATAACTGCTGCCATAGACATTCCGATATTGACCACATCTCCAACATCGTATCCTGCTAATAAACCAATCGCTGCTCCTAGGATTAATCCCATAATCATCGAATCGCCAAATATACCAAAACGATTTTGAATTGATTCTGGATCAGCTTTTAACTTATTTAAACCAGGAATTTTCTGCAAACCTTTTACCAATAAAATATACGGTGCATAGGATATCGTACTACCAGTCGCAACAGACACACCTGGCATTTCATAAAAGTCACGAACCATAGGAGTTGTCCAGTCTGCTACTTTCAAACACACAATTTGGAATATAACCGCCGCAATTAAACCTTGAAAAATACTTCCTGAGATTGTATATACCAACGCTGCTACAAATGTATAATGCCAATAATTCCAAATATCAACGTTCATTACTTTTGTAGTTTTGGTTAAAAGCATAACAACATTTACCACTAATCCCAGCGGGATTATAAATCCTGCTATAATGGAAGCCCATGCAATCGACGATGTCGCTGGCCACCCAATATCAATAACGTTTAGTTCCACACCCAAACGTTCCACCATAGCTTGTGCTGCAGGTCCTAAGTTAAGGGTCAGCAAGTCAATGACAAGAAAAATACCGACAAATGCTACTCCTATCGTTATACCTGAACGAAAGGCTTTACCAGGTTTTTGACCAAAGAATAAACCTAACAAAAATATAGCAACCGGTAAAATGACCGTAACACCTAGATCAAGGAAAGCTTGTATAAAGTCAATAAAAGCTTGCATAATCATTCAACCTCACAATCTTGAAAGAATTTACTCGGTTTCTTAACCTTAGAGAAACCGAGATAATTCCTTATTACTTTTTAAGCTCTTCTAAAATTTGCTTTTTTGTTTCTTCCACACCAATTCCTGTAAGGAATGTTCGAGCATCAATGACTGGGAACTTAAATTCCTTTTTCGTCATTGCTGTAGTAACTAATAAATCCGCAGAATCTTCATAAGCAGGCACCTCTGCAATTTTTATTTGATTAATCTCCACCTCTAGATTGTTTTCCTTAGCCAGTTCTTCAATTGCTTTATTCACAACCGTTGAAGTTGCAATACCTGCACCACATGCTACTAACACTCTTTTCTTCCCCATTATTTCTCACCTCCTTTAAAATCTACCATTTCTAATTTTTCTTCTAACAGATTTTTAATATCTGTTGCATTGGATTGATTTAAAATATCTCTTAATAAATTAGCATTTTGAAAGATTTCAATTAGCCTTTGTAACAAATTTAACTGGGAATCAGCTTTGTCCATAGCTAACATAAATACCAATTGAACTGATGTTGTTTTACTGTTATTTCCCATGATTTTAAAATCTACCGGCTGCTTTAATACCCCAACACTTAATGTCTTTTTCCTTACATGCTCGGCGTCAGTATGAGGAATCGCAACTGATACTCCTTCTGTAGGTAGCCCCGTTGGAAATTCGTCTTCTCGTTTCAGTATTGCTGGAACAAAACTTTCTTTCACTAAACCTTGATCTACTAAATTTTCAGCCATTATTTGAATGATTTCGCTATCCTTTTCTCCTTCTAAATTTAGTAGAATAACAGATTCGTTGAAAACAAAATTACTCACAACTTGTCACCTCCCACCATCTGTAACCACTTATCAACGATGTGAGTATTTACTTACTATTTTAAATACTTCGTTAGTTGATTCGGACTGCAGTAATTTATTTCTATCCTCCTCACAACTGACCATCTTAATAAGCTGCATCAAAGCATGAATATGTTTCTTCTTATCTTCTGCGGCAATGACAATAATAAGATAAATTCGGTTGTTTTGCAGATAATCGACACCTTCTTTAACTACTAATAAACTCATTCCTACTTCCTTTACGCCTTCTTCCGGTGATGCATGCGGTATAGCCACACCTGGACCTATCATAATATAGGAATCTTGTACACTATATTGAATCATCGAATCTATATAACCTTCGGTAATATTCCCACTTTCAACCAGCGGCGCTGCACATATTTTTACGGCATCTTCCCAAGAATGGACGGCATTTTTTATTTGAATCCTGTCGGGGGTAATGAATTCATTTAAATTCCATTCACCACCCTGCTCTTTCACAATAGCCATATTTTCATCCCTGTTAAAATAAGCTTTCAAATCTCTGACTAGACTATCCTTATTTTGAATAATTGCATGATTCGAGATGACATCGACAAGTTTACTGAAATCAATTTCGTGTGGGAGGTATCCATGAATCTCAAGCATCACCTGTTTACGCAAGCGGCTTTTATCCTCTTTTCCAAGTAACACCTTCGTTACAAAGAGTTTCTTATTTGTCTCAATAAAAATAGGTGAAAAAACAACATCATAATCTAAAGAATAATGAATAAATTCGCGAACAGACAAATAATCTAAGAAGACAAACTCCGGAAAAAGATCTCTTAATTCATTAAACATAACTTTAGATACAGAAACTCCCTGCGGACAAACAACAACTGCTTTGATCTTTTTTTCAATACTTTCTTTCTGCCGGCTCATCCAAGCGCCTACATGCATCGTAATCGGAATGATTTCATTCTCAGGAATTTCAGAGCCAATGAATTCTTTTAACGGAGAGATGGAGCGTTTTACTAGATGGTGCAATGCTTGAAATTGTCTGCTCATCTTTCCTTGAAAATTCATCGTATCTGTCAAATGATACCTTATCCGGTAATATGCCGGTTTCAAATGTTGTAATAATCGTTCAATTAGCTCTTCACGATCTTCAAAGTAAATACATGCACTTTTTTCAAATTGTCGAAGCATCCTGTCAATTGCAGGAAGAAATTCCGAAGTCAATGCTTCTGACGAAAAATCAGCAGTAACCACGTCAGCTGTCAATAAATGTAATGTAATAAAGAGTCGTTCCGATACGGTAATATTTTTATAATCTCGAAGTAAAGCTTCAGTAGCCTGATATTCTTTTGTATGGGACAATTCTTTGTATACTAATGAAACATCGTCGATTTGATGCCCCTTTTCAATCCGTTTTAGAATTAAAAATAACACAAATGACATCGTTTTTAATTTCTCATCCGTAAATCTCAGATTTAGTTTATTTTCCACTTCCAATATTCGATTGGTAAACTCAGTCATTTTTTCATCGCTAATCATGGCTATTTTCTTTATACGATCTTCACCGTTCATCATTTCTAACATTTGATACGTGACATCTAATAGTAGCTTACGGATTTTAAATTCATTTCCTTTTAGGACATAGCCATGCTTTCTGGAATAGTTAATACTTAAATTGTATTCGTCTAACAGTTTCTGAGCTTTTTTTAAATCACTTAACACGGTATTTTTACTGACATCTAACTCAAACGTAAAATGGTATAAGGATAACTCCTCCATCGAACTAAGGAGCATCAATAAAATGACATAGATCCGATGTTCTTCTGTCAAAATCTGTGACTCGGAAACAAAAGATAACTCTTCCGATGCCGCAACCTCAGTAAAAATCGCTTTATCGATAACAAAATGACCTTGTCTCGTTCTCTCGATCATTGGAAGGTTGTTCGTTTTGAGCCACTCATTGATTTTTCCCATTGTATAACCTAGTTGTCTTTTCGTCAGCTTAAATTTCTTTTCAATGGAAGCACTTGTCGTACTCGGATTACTAATTAAATATTCTAATATCTTTCTGCATCTCTCCTCCATCCCCATTTTGTTTCCCTCCTATATAAAAGATACCATCATTCCCTACAGTTTTTGTATACGTTTTCATCACAAAATTCTGAATTTTTGTTGTTCATCACTGTGATTTACATGAACAATACAATTTATTGAACAATAATATCAAAAAATCTTTATTTTGTAGGTAATACAAAAAAGAGGCTGCTCTTTCCATCAGCCTCATAAAAATTAATCATATTGAATATCCTTAAATATTACTCAAATTTTCTATATTTTGATTTACCTACAGATTTAACAAAATCATTGGGTTCACCAACAGAATATAAATGCAATTCATGCATCGCCCGTGTACATGCTGTGTAAAATAATGTTCGTTCATCTTCATGATCATAAACATCATTAGCACAATTATAAATTATTACTGCATCAAACTCGATTCCTTTTGCCAAATAACTAGGAATTATTAAAACTCCTTTCTCAAAGGAAGAGGTTTCTTTTCGAATTAGTCGTAAATGTAATTCCTCTTTTAACATTTCATACGCTTCATGTGATTCCATTGCTGTTTTGCATATAATTGCAACCGTTTCAAACCCTTTATTTTGTAAGTCTGTTACTTTTTTAATAATATTCTCATTAAGTTTACTCTTATTCGGAACAATTGATAGTGTAGGAACTTCACCTTCCCTATTGAATGGCTCTATTTTATGATTAGCCGTAAGCATTTCTTCTGTAAATTCTACTATTTGTTTTGTTGAACGATAACTTTTTGTTAAAACAATTCTTTCCAGTTCTTCCTCCGGAAATAAATTTTCCGACTTTGCAAATGCATGCTCATTATGAATAGAGTGGGTAAAAATAGATTGATTCATATCCCCTAAAATCGTCATTCTACTATTAGGGAAAATTTCTTTTAAATAACTTAGTTGAAACGGTGAATAATCTTGTGCTTCATCAATAAATAAATGACGAATTGAATTATAAGTATGTTTTCCTTCTATTTTATCTTTTAAATAAAGGAAGGGGGTCGCATCCTCAAAAAGGAGTTCGCCTGTCGCTAACCGTGCCAATGTCAGCTTTTTGATCTCCATCCATTCATCTGGTAGTTTTAGATCCACTAACTTCAATTGTGCCCAAGAAAAAAATTTCCTATATAACCCGATAATGTCAATAAAGACTAGATTTGCTATTTTATCTCGTAACGGTTTTAATCTTCTTTTTACCACCCAACCTGCAAGAAGTTGTTCTTCCCGTGCAAAATCATCAAAAGTATCTTCAGTAAACCGTTTTTGTTTTTGTAGCTTCCGATAAATTTTTAAATAATCATCTTTATTGAGTAATTCTCGCTCCTCTTCTACCCACTCTTTTGATCGCTCATTTTTCTCTACCACTTTTAACTTGTCTAATAACCATTCTTTTACAAGACTAATACGATTAGGAATGGAAGAAATTTGTTTTAAACTATAAAAATAATCATATATTTCCTTTTTACTTATTAAGAGTTCTCCTCGAAAACGAATATTTTTAAATAACATTCCTGTAGTAAGTAAATCTTTAACATAATGATCAATGATTTTTTTATAAGCTAAACTTGCTTTAAACTGAATTGATTTTTTTCGGATATCATATGCTTGATCTTGCTTGGCACCAAGAACATATTCTATTTGGGTGTATGGATTTTCTATATCGATATTTAAACGTTGCTGCAAATATTGGTAAAACGTACTTTGTTCCATATTATCTTCCCCGAGTTCTGGTAACACCGTACTAACATAACTGTTAAACATTTGGTTTGGAGAAAATAATAAAATATTTTCAGCCTTTAATGTCTCACGATATCGATAAAGAAGGTAAGCTACCCGCTGCATCGCTGCTGATGTTTTCCCACTTCCTGCTGCACCTTGGACAACTATATATTTCTTCTTATTATTGCGGATAATAGCATTTTGTTCTTTTTGAATCGTAGCTACAATATTTTTCATATGGTTATCCGCTTGGCCACTTAAAACAGCTTGGAGAATTTCGTCACCAATCGTTATAGTTGTATCAAACATTCCTTTTATTCTTCCATTACGAATCATATATTGCCGTTTTAATTCAATTTCACCTTTAATTATACTATCCATCGTTTCATATTGAGCAGGTCCTGGGGCATAATCATAATACATACGAGCAATAGGTGCTCGCCAATCATATATAAGGAAATTTTCACCATCCTCATCCATTAAGGAAAATAAGCCAATATATATTTGTTCTGCTTTTTTTTCACCCTCTTCTACAAAGTCAATTCTACCGAAATAAGGTGAAGATTTTAGTCTTTGCAAATTTTTATATTGTTTATGAAATTGCCCATGGCTACGTTCCCTCTCACCAAGCAACTCCGCTTGTTGTTTTATACTGGCGTGAGTTTCAATGACATCATCAGGATCGTCAATATTAACAGTGACATCATCCCAAAAGGATTTTCTAAGGGAAACAATATCTTTTTTTAAGTTCCCTGTTTTACTTTTTAGCTTTTCCATCTGTTTTTCTATGCTATCGATTACCTTATTCACTCGCACTTGTTCTTTTTCTATAATTTGTTCGTGATCCGCCATTAAAACACCCCTTCTCACTTTTGCAAAAAACACTTGACTTCACTTTTTTTATTTAGTAATATATAATTGGGTACAATTTAAAAAAATACTATAATGTTGACCGTTTTTTATTATAGCATATTCTTATATTAAAAATAAATTCTTTTTCTACATAAATTTCTGTTTTCCTCAGACTTTTCCTTGTCATTCAAAAAAGCAACTTTAAAAAAAGTTGCTTCAGCTTGTAGACAAAGTCCCTAACTAGTGGCCAAATCTACAGGCTTTTTTTGTATAATAGGGATAGAATTCTTGGTTAACGGGGGAAATTTAGGATGTTATCGAAGCGTACAGACAATAAT
>NZ_JAOUSE010000041.1:0-26159 GCF_025660415.1 Pallidibacillus thermolactis | reverse complement strand
AGCGACAACATCGTCTTCTTGTCCACCAACGACACCTAATTCCGCTTCAACGGATACTCCGCGTTCATGTGCATATGCAACAACTTCTTTTGTCATCGCAACGTTTTCCTCAAACGGAAGATGGGAACCGTCAATCATGACAGACGTAAATCCTGCATCTATTGCCGCTTTACATTTTTCAACACTTGAACCGTGGTCTAAATGGATTGCAACAGGAACAGTAATGTTCATTTCTTCTACTAGGGCTTTCACCATCGCTGTCACAACAGTAAAACCACCCATATAACGCGCTGCCCCTTCTGAAACGCCTAGAATAACTGGTGATTTTTCTTCCTCTGCAGCTGCAAGAATCGCTTGTGTCCACTCTAAGTTGTTGATGTTAAATTGGCCTACAGCATAACGTTCTTCATATGCTTTGTTTAACATCTCTTTCATTGAAACTAATGCCATCATAATTCCTCCTAAAAGTATTTTTTATTTAATCTTAAAGGACCTAAATCCTAACAATTGAGTTCTAAATCGATAACTCTTTTGATAATGTTAAAAGATTTTTGTCCAATGTATGCGTAGCATTTAAAATCTCAGTGATCTCATGATCAACAATTTTATTGTCAACAATGCCAACAGCTCTTCCGCCTTTTCCTTCCATTAACAGTTCTACTGCACGGGCACCAAGACGACTAGCTAATACACGATCAAATACGGTAGGGGATCCACCGCGTTGCATATGTCCTAAAATCGAAACTCGAGTGTCAAAACCGGTTAGCTCTTCGATTTGCTTGCCAATTTCAACTCCACTTGTTACTCCTTCTGCAACAACGATGATACTATGCTTCTTGCCACGCTCATGGCTTTTCTTCAATCGGTCAGTGATTTCATGGATATCATAATCATCTTCAGGAACAAGGATCGTTTCAGCACCACCTGCAAGCCCGGACCAAAGTGCAATATCACCTGCATTACGTCCCATGACTTCGATAATAAACGTCCGTTCATGTGATTGAGCAGTATCACGAATCCTATCGATGGCATCAATCACTGTATTGAGAGCCGTATCGAACCCGATCGTAAATTGGGTACCAGGAATATCATTATCGATCGTCCCAGGTACACCAACACACGGAAAACCATGACGAGTTAGAGCGTTAGCTCCCTGGAATGAACCATCTCCTCCGATGACGACTAATCCTTCAATTCCCCATTTTTTCAATTGTTCAATTCCTTTTAGTTGTCCTTCTTTTGTCTTAAACTCCTCACATCTTGCAGAAAGTAACATCGTACCGCCTTGATGAATAATGTCACCAACAGAGCCTAACTCTAGTTTCTCAATATTTCCGTGAATTAAACCTGCATAACCACCGGTAATTCCATACACTTCTAAACCATGGTAAATCCCTTTTCGAACAACCGCTCGAATAGCAGCATTCATTCCTGGAGCATCTCCACCACTAGTTAAAACACCAATTCTTTTCACGTACTCACCCCATAAAAACACATACTTAATTGTAAGGTAAATTATTTTTCAATGACTTCTTTTACAGCTTCAATTACTTCATCCGTTGTACTCATTTGTAGTGCTCGTTGTGCTAAATCTTCCATTTCTTTTTTAGATAGGTGTAGGATTTGAGATCTTGCTTTTAGAATAGAAGTAGCACTCATAGAAAATTCATCTAGACCTAAACCAAGTAATAGTGGAATTGCAAGTTCGTCTCCTGCCATTTCTCCACACATACCTGCCCATTTCCCTTCTTTATGGGCCGCATCAATCACCATCTTGACTAATCTTAAAATCGCTGGACTATATGGTTGGTATAAATAAGAAACTCGTTCATTCATACGGTCTGCAGCCATTGTATACTGGATCAGATCGTTTGTCCCTACGCTAAAGAAATCGACTTCTTTGGCAAATTGATCTGCCATTACGGCAGTAGATGGAATCTCAACCATGATTCCTACTTCAATATCATCAGATACTTGAATTCCTTCGTTTATTAGCTTCTGCTTTTCTTCTTCAAGAATTCCTTTTGCAGCGCGGAATTCATCCAAGTTAGCAATCATTGGGAACATAATTTTTAAATTTCCATAGACGCTTGCACGAAGTAATGCACGTAATTGAGTTCTAAAAATATCTTGTTCTTCCAGACACAGACGAATAGCTCGGAATCCAAGGAATGGATTCATTTCTTTTGGAAGATCTAGATAGGATAGTTCTTTGTCACCACCGATGTCCAAAGTACGGACAACGACCGGTTTTCCATTTAATCCTTCCAGAACCGCCTTATAAGCTTCAAATTGCTCTTCTTCTGTTGGCAGCTCATTTCTACCCATGTAAAGGAACTCCGTACGGAATAGGCCCACACCTTCTCCTCCATTATTGATAACACCTTCTAAATCATTAGGTGTTCCGATGTTAGCAACTAGATGTACCTGATGTCCGTCTGCTGATTTGGTATTTTCATGCAATAATTTTGCCCATTCGGCTTTTTGTTCTTCATAACGGATTTGTTCATCTCTATAAGATTGAATAACTTCTTCAGAAGGATTGACGTGAACTTCGCCTTTTAAGCCATCCACAATAATTAAATCTCCATCTTGAATATCTTCAGTAGCTGTTTTAGTCCCTACTACCGCAGGGATCTCCATTGAACGAGCCATAATCGCGGAGTGAGATGTACGTCCACCGATATTGGTTGTAAATGCTTTTACATATTGACGATTCAATTGAGCCGTATCAGATGGTGTTAAATCCTCTGCCACCAAAATTGCGTCTTCTGAAATCATACTAGGGTTGACAATTTTAACACCGAGTAAATGAGACAAAATTCGTTTTCTAACATCTCGAATATCAGCCGCTCTTTCTTTCATATATTCATTATCCATTTGTTCAAACATCATAATGAACATATCCGTTACTTCTTTTAATGCATGTTCAGCGTTGACTTTTTCAGATTTAATTTTATCTTCAATTGGGGAAATCATTTCTGGATCATTGACAATTAATAAATGTGCCTCAAAGATCGCTGCTTTATCTTCACCTAATTCAACCTTTGTTTTATCACGAATAGCTTCTAATTCACTTTTCGTTACAGAAAGTGCTTCTTGTAATCGGCGAATTTCTTGCTCAACATCTGATATCTCTTTCTTTTCATAAGAAAGATCTGGTTCAACTAAACGATATGCTTTTGCAATTGCAATTCCACTTGAAGCTGCTATCCCTTGTAATACTTTACCCATTTATTGAGCCACTCCTTCATCTATTAATGATTTCTTTAATGTATCAAAAGTAGTGTTCATCAGCGCCATAACAGCCGTCATCTCTTTCCTTTTCTAGATGCAATGGCATGACACCCATGAACTTTCAGAGTCAAATTGAGTTACAGTATTGAATTGTAGTTTGGTCGTCCGTTTAAACCTTGAGGTTCTTGATATCTCATTCTGATCGAACTCCTTTTTAGTATTGCTAAACGTATGTATGAATATTTAGTTCTCTGTCTTTTTTCTGATTAGAAAAAAATCTGAGTTCGACACAAGTATCAGTTAAAAATGATATTCCATATAACTTTTACTTGGGGCAATTTTATTTGTTTTTCCATTTTATGGAAAATTAAAAAAACCTAAGCATGCCTACACTGTCAGTTTGTTGCGTAGACTCTGCTTAGGTAGTGCCTTCTGAAAGTAACACCCTAATTAGAGAATAATGATTCTGAATAACATATTTTATCTACTCAAGGTCGAGAAACGTTTACATTTATCTTTATAAATAAAACCAAGAAATTAACTAATTAATAGTATACACTTATGTTGAAAAATGTCAAGATCTGTCTATTTTGAACGTAAAAACGATGTTTCTATAGATTGTAAAGACGCGATGAATTGTAAGCAGAGAAAACTGCACAAAGGTTATGTGCAGTCCCGTCCCATTAATCAAATTTAAAATTCAAATTTTGCACCGACTTGATAAGAATCATCCAGAACAAGAATTCCTTTTTTCTCTGGTGCATTTGGCAAGCCGAGTTCTCGGGCTGAGCAAATCATCCCATTACTTGCGATACCGCGTAATTCAGATGGTTGAATAACTAGACCACTAGGCATAACGGCACCAATTCTTGCCACAACCACCTTTTGACCAGCATCAACATTAGGCGCACCACAAACAATTTGTAATTTTTCAAATCCTACATCAACTTGACAAATACTTAATTTATCAGCCTTCGGATGTTTTTCTATCTCTTCAACATAACCAACAACAAATTTAGGTGCAAAATCAGCTTCAAGTTTTTCATCAAAACCATGACCACCTAAAAGATCATTCACTTTTCTTAAAAAAACCGGATCTAAATCGATCACTGCTCGGTTACTAGCCTTTACATCAAAATATTTAGTAGCATGGAATAAGTTGTATCCATAAGTCTCATTTGACTCTTCATTATATATCCGAACAAGTTCGCCTCTTTTTTCATATTTCATTTTGTCATAATCAATTGGTTTTAAACTAATGATAAGCGTATCACCAATTCCTTCTTTATTGTAAAATACATTCATCTTTCATTAATCCTTCCTTTTTGGTCTATTATTTGCCATGATAAAAATAGGCATTAATTTTCCATCTTCATAATCAAATGATAACGATGTAATCGGAATTCGTCCATTTGTATAAAAACTCATAGTCATTTGTGCCAACACATCATATCCCGTATCATTTTTAATGTCAGCAAAAATTAATACGTCTTGATGGGGAATTGAGATCACTAGTTTTCCTTCTACTTTATCTTCCATTTCCTTTAACAATGCATCATTTAATATTCGACTTGCATCATAACCATCGTTCGTATTGAGAAAATAAAAATCATTTTCTGCCACCGTATCTTTTTTTAGCGGTGTAGGTAAAGAACGTAAATTGAATTTCGCAACTTCTCGAATTCGATTTGCATCCCAACCTTCTTTTTCTAACATTTCTTCATCAATTATACGATATGTCTTTCCTAAATCTATCGCATAAAAGATTCTCGTTTCAGCAGTATGATCATCGTAAATCAATTTTACTTCATCTTTTTTTACAGTCTTGTGGGATGTTGAGCGCATCACAGGATATATATTCTTTTCATTCCCAGAAAGAGCAACTTCTGTATTCATCGCTTTTAAGCCTTCATTAACAAAGAAAACAATTTCATCTATGGCCGCCTCTTTTTTCTCATTCCATTTCGAAATGACCGTCGGTATAGATATATTAACACCCTTTTTATTTTGAATATTTTCAATACGCAAATCACTCTTATCGCGATCAAAGATAAATTTTCGAGTTGGGTCTTGTAACCGTTCTTCCAATAGTTTCCGCATTTTTTGGACAGTCATTTTCATCGATTGTCCCTCCTTTCGACCCATTAACAACCGTTTGTCATAACGACTTGTATTTGAACAAAAAAATTTTATTTAGCAGCATTTAAGTTATCTAGAAAGTTTTCAACTTCTTCTTTTGTTTTTCGATCTTTGCTAACAAAGCGACCTAATTCTTTACCGTCTTGATAAGCTACAAAACTTGGAATTCCAAATATGTCTAGTTCTTGGCAAAGATCAATAAACTGATCACGATTAACAGAAACAAAAGTATATTTATTTTTATATTTTTCTTCAATCTCAGGTAAAAAAGGATCTAAAAAGCGACAGTCTCCACACCAATCTGCCGTAAATAAAAACACATGGGCACCTTTATTTTTTAACTGTTGAAATTCCTCAATCGATTTTAAGTTCAGCATTTATATAATCCTCCATTATGTATAAGAATGTTTTTTAGAAAATAATCTATTAAGAGTTTAACAAAGCTTTGATCAACTTTCCATTATAACAATAACTTCCATTTGCTTAAACTAAAAATGACTATTAGTGTCGAGTTTGACTAGACCGCTAATAGGACGATTTCTTTTGCATTATTTCATATTCAAGTTGACCTTTTAAGATTTTGACTACATGGGTAAACATATCGTCGCGATTTATTCTACCATTTGTGAAAATTCCAATCGCACCTTCATGGGAACGCACGTTTTCCTTTTTACAAAATTCAGCCATTACAGGACCTAATTCCTCGCCCTTTCGTAACCTTTCACTGATCACCTCAGGTAACAATATTCTAGCGCCCCCTGCAATGAACGGTTTCTGTTCTCCTTCGACTACAATTGCCCCCCAATTGCAAAGCATGAGTCCAAAGGGGGTTTCTGTCACACCACCTTCTAAACCAATTCCGATAGGACGGCTTGTTTTTACAATGGCTTCTTTCGCTCGATTTATTGCTCCTGTAATTGTCTCTTCGTCTGAAAACGGTTGTTCACTGACACCTGATGGTACATCTATCCCTATAATGTCTGCATCCGCACCAAAAACATTCTTTACTGCTTGAATTTTCGCTCGATTTTTTGTACCGATCGCAATTTTCATAGTTTTCCTCACTTCGATTGTATTTTAGAAAAAGCAACCAGGTTAGCCCGATTGCTTTTATCTCCTTCTTATGTTTAGTTTAACGATAGTTAAACAATTTCATTACACATTTTGTTTAATGGTTTCAACCGTCGTTTTATCACAAGCTTTTACTAACTTTATTAATAATTCTTTCGCAGCAGCATAATCATCAACATGGATCATTGAATTATGGGAATGGATATAACGAGCACAAATGCCGATCACAGCACTTGGAATCCCTTCATTCGCTAAATGAATTTGCCCTGCGTCTGTTCCTCCTTGGGATACAAAATATTGATAAGGTATATTATTAGATTCAGCCATATCAAGAACAAATTCGCGCATACCACGATGTGTAACCATTGTCGGGTCGTAAATTCGAAGTAATGCGCCTTTACCAATATGACCAAACTCATTTTTATTACCAGTCATATCATTGGCCGCACTTGCATCTAGGATAAAAGCTAAATCCGGTTTAATCATATACGCCGATGTACGGGCACCACGTAAACCAACCTCTTCTTGGACCGTTGCACCAGAATATAATGTGTTTGGAAGTGTTTCGCCATGTAATTCTTTTAATAATTCGATGGCAAGACCGCATCCATACCGGTTATCCCATGCTTTGGCCATAATTTTTTTCGGGTTTGCCAACACCGTAAATTCACTTACTGGTACAATAGGTTGACCAGGTTTGATCCCGATTTTTTTTGCATCTTCTTTATCATCGGCACCAATATCGATCAATAAGTCCTTTATCGGTGTAACTTTATCTTTATTTGACTTGCCTCTTAATAAATGTGGCGGGATGGATCCGATAACACCATCTACTGGACCTTGATCTGTGTATATTTTTACTCGTTGCGCTTGTAAAACTTGTGGAGACCAACCACCTAATGTTTGAAAACGGATCATACCATTATCTGTGATCGAAGATACAAGAAAGCCAACTTCGTCCATATGTCCACAAACTAAAATTGTCGGATCATCTTCTTGACCTTTGCGAACTCCAAAAATACTGCCTAATCCGTCTTGAACAATATGGTCAGCGTATTTCGTTAATTGTTCTTTCATAAACTTCCGTACATCATGTTCATTTCCAGAAGTTCCAGGAAGTTCTGTTAACGTTTTAAATAGTTCCAATGTTTCTTGATTCATATTATCCCTCTTTCTTCCGTACCATAATAAAAATTATACTTCCCTTGTTTTTTTCATAGCTGACGATCACTGTACTTCATCATGAAAAACCTTACAGAACTATTGTACATAACTTTATAATTGTTTGCTAATATGGAATTTTTTTCGAATAAAGGTAATCATAGTATTTTTATGAAAAAAACGATATAATTTTTCTGACAGGGGGCGATAAACATGAAATGGAAACATTTTCTTATTGGTGCTGCTTGCGGGCTTGCTACTGGTTGGCTTGTACAAACTTTTTTTCATAATAATCAATTATTGTCATCAGAAGAAGTCATCAAAAAAGTGAAAGATTCTCTGAAAACCGAAGGCAAAATTTCAGGATCATGGATTATCACCAAACCGGAAACATTGGAAAGAGATCTTATTACATATCAAGTTTATCGTGGCGGAATAACAAAATTGACCGACAACGATGAGATTAATATGGAATTTTTAGCTGATGCCAAAACCGGTACCATTTTAGAAGTTGAAAAAATTTAACATCTTGAAAAAGACTGTGAAAATGAAAAGCTATACTCCCTTATAGTAGACATGTAAGATATCAAAAAAATCTAAAAGGATTTGCCTTGTTAAATAAAAAACTAAAACTGTTTATGGCCACTGTCTACTTAACCGGGCGTAGTTCAAAAACTCACAGTCTTTTTTAATTCATAAGTATAGTAGTCTGGGGATCTAATATACGTCAGAAGCATATCATTCTAAACTGTTTTTAATTTGTTTGCGAATATCTTTTTCAATCACATTCAAATCATTACCTTCGCTTTGTCCTCTAAGAGCTTCTCTTACACATGAACATTTTAACGGTATTCACTTTCATTTTGTCCACGAGATATTCCTCAGAGTTTCAGACTCTATTTAATCCAGGTTTGCTTGATAAACCTTCTCAAAGCCTTTTCTAAATTATATGTTACTACTTTGTCCATGATAAGCACCCTCATAGACACAACATCTCATGATCTCCACGTAAAAAAGCAAGTGAGTATTTCTTTGAAATACTCACTTGTTAGCTACTTAAATTTCTACATTAACCTGACGCTTTAATACATCTACAATTTTTCCGTCTTTATCCCATTGAATGGCACAATAAACTGCATCATGATAAAAAGTAAGCCAAGCATTATTTTCTGCTGCAAAAGGAATCCACTTTTGTTTTTCAGCTATGGATGCCATCGGATAATCATCATAGGCCATGACCCATAATACATTTTGATGAGCATGGGTTGGCAATAGATCAGCTAAATGGATGGCCATTTCACCTTCTGATTCCATGATAACAATCGCATGACCATCACTATGGCCACCCGTATGCACCATTCGAATACCTGGGTAAATTTCAAGCTCCTTTTCAAACGTTTCCACTTGTTTTTCAATGCCACGCCAATTTTTTTCCCAGTAGGTTGATTTCGAGCGGATATTTGGATTACGCATTTCATTCCACTCTACATCCGTTGTATAAATTGTTGCGTTTGGAAAAGTAGACACATAATCGTCACCTTCGATTTTCGTTATCCCACAAGCATGATCGAAATGAAGATGAGTCATTAATACAGCATCGATATCTGCTGTTGTATATCCCAATTGTTGAAGAGATTGAGCTACTTTGGATTCTTCCGTTACCCCGAAATTTCTTTTTTGTTTTTCCGTTAACTTTCCATTCCCAATTCCAGATTCAATTAAAAACTTCTTTTGATCAATTTCAATTAAAATTGGATCTGTACGGCATTCAATTTGATTTTTATCGTTAACTGCATATTTTCTTGTCCATAAAGGCTTTGGCACAACACCAAACATCGCCCCACCATCTAAATGGGTTACACCGCCATTTAACCATGTTAGTTTTATTTTTCCAATCTGTAATTGTTCCATCTTCCCATCTCCCTTGTTTGTTCAATCAGTTATGAAAATTTTAATATAATTCTACAATTCATACAAATGATTATCATTGTGTTCAAAGCAAAAAAGCTGCTTTTCCTAAGAAAAACAGCTTTCCATTAATGTTTACCTTTATTTAAAAACTGCCCACCATTTACTTCACTAACATCGGATAACGCAACAAAAGCATTTGGATCAAAGTGTCTAATAATCTTTTTCAATTTTACTTCTTCGATACGAGTAATCACACTATAAACCGCTTTTCGTTTATCACCACTATAACCACCCGTACCTTCAAAATATGTAACTGATCTACCTAACCGATGAACTAAAGCATTGCCAATCTCATCTGCCTTCTCGGAAATAATCACCACCGACTTAGATTCATTTAAACCAGCAATGACAGTATCCATCATTCTTGCAGCAACTAAATATGATATGATCGAGTAAAATGCACTGTTCATTCCAAAGACAAGACTTGCCGATAAGAAAATAAATAAATTAATAAACATGACGATATTCCCAACGGAAAATGGAGTTTTACTACTGATTAATGTTGCTAATATTTCAGTACCATCTAAAGCACCGTCATTTCTTAAAACAATTCCGACACCAATCCCAAGGATACCTCCACCGAAGACCGCTCCTAATAATGGATCATTTGTAAGAGGTTCAACGTCATGTAGTAACTCTGTAAATATCGATGCAAGTACAATTCCATATAAACTTTGAATAGCAAAAGATAATCCCAATTGTTTATATCCGATGATAAGAAAAGGAATATTGATCCCTACAAGAAATATACTAAAACCAATTGGTGTTATTTCTTCCAATAGTAACGAAATACCAACAATGCCACCGTCAATTAATCGATTGGGGATCAGTAACGCTTCCAATCCATAGGCAAAAATTAATGCACCAATCGTAATCCAAATATAACTATTTAAGATGTCTCCCCATTTACTGGTTTCTAAATAATCTTGATTCTTCCTCATTGAACGCCTTCCTTCCATTTAGAATAACAAACTACTTCTTTTTTATTAAATACTAAATCGTCTATTTTTTAAAGAAAAATGACAAAAAAGGAAGTAAATATTCCAATAAATAGATTCGCTTAATATTATTTTCAAATTTATACCCGTACTAAACCAAAGTAAAAGAAAAAATCCCATTAAAGGATATATATCCTTCAACAGGATCCCTGCACATAATTAATAAAATTTCACGGAAACTGCACTTCACAACGATAAATGCGATTTCCTTTTTTGGAAAACTTTTCTTCATATTCGGTCATAATATTTCCTTCAAAATCACTATTATGCAAGTCTAAACTTACGAAATTTAATTTTAAACCGTATTGGGAAAAGCTAATTAACGAGTATTCAAAAAGACCTTGGTTGTCGGTTTTAAAATGCAGTTCCCCGCCTTTCACAAGTATCTTTTCATACATTTCTAGATATGACTTATACGTTAATCTCCTTTTTTCATGGCGGTTTTTCGGCCATGGATCAGAGAAATTTAAATAAATTCGTTTGACTTCTCCTTCTGTAAAATAATCAAGGAGATTTTGGGCATTGACATTCAATAATTTCAAATTCGTTGGTTCCGACTCAAGAGCATAATCCAATGCAGAAACAATAACACTTGTATAAGCTTCGATACCAATAAAATTAATGTCAGGGTGGGCTTTTGCCATTTCGTTTATAAATCTTCCTTTTCCCGTCCCGATCTCAATATGAATCGGATTTGAATTACCAAATAATTCTTGCCATTTCCCTTTATATTTTTCCGGCTCTTGAATAACAAGTTCTGGATGATTCAATAATTTATCCTTTGCCCACGGTTTATGTCGTAAACGCATAAATTCCACCTCTTCTTCAATAACTAGTGTCTCCAATTTAACTACTTACGAAAACAGTATAAAAAGCAAGCATAAACAAATAATAAAATTACAAAATGTGTCATATAGGAGTGAGATTATGCCAATTCAATATACAGACCAACTAAATTTACTAAAAGATATATTACGAAATCAACAAGAAGATTGCTGTGGCTCTGTTTCAGAATGTGAACAAATAGAACGTACAGTGAAATCATTATTAATAAACGGTCAATTACCTGCCGAAGCAGTAGAGATTTTAAATGACATTTATAAATACGGTCAACAAGGTAAAAATACGCAACACTTAGATACCCACATCCAAAATCACCAAGAGCAATTATCTAACTGGGTAAACGAAATCGACCAATTTTCATAAACCCGTATCACAACATGGGCCTTCATCTGAAAAAGAGGCTGTCTCCATCAAAAGGACAGCCTCTTTTATTTGATTTTCTCTAAATATTCAAGCCAGTATATGCTATCTTCATTGCGTCCAATATTTTTAAAAAATTGTATCGATAGCAATGTTTGGTAATAGGCATACCATTTTAAGCGAATTCTCACTTCATCCGTCAAACTTAAACCATACATTTTTAACCAGTTATTCCATTCATTTTCTGGCACATACCAATACAATAATGGACCGATATCAAAGGCAGGATCACCTATAATTGCACTTTCCCAATCTATTAAATATAGCTCATCTTGATCGGTAAGCATCCAATTATTATGATTCATGTCACCATGGCAAACTGCCCAATCAATCGGTTTCATCCTTGAAATATTTGTTTTTAAATAATGATGTGCCTTTTGAAACGTTGGATTATTTTTTAACGCATCATCGACATTTTTCTCTAGATGCATTAAAAGGGTTTCTGGAAATACGGGGGTTTTTCCTAATCGACGCATCATGGATAATAAAGGTTTTGATCGATGGATTTTATTTAATAATTTAGCAACCCGATCACAATTCATGTCTTCAGGTTCAAGTTTTCGCCCTTTAATCCATTGTTGGGCTGTAATTACATCACCATTTTCCAACCGTTTCGTCCAAACTAACTTAGGTACAATCCCCTCTGCAGACAACACTGCGAGAAAAGGTGAAGAATTACGTTTTATAAACAATTTTTCATTATTATGCAACGCAAGAAAAGCTTCTCCAGTTACACCACCGGCAGGTTTAATAACCCAGCCTTTTTCAAACATATAATCCACCGTTTTCACCCTCATTAATGCATCAATCATATTCCTTAGTCAAGAAGCAAATTCAATACTTTCAATCTCAAAAAAACCGATAATAATATAATATAGTAACTCTATGATTGTATCTCTTTAAAAACGTTTTAGTCAAGAGAATTTTAATTAAATCAATTTTCTATCATATGTATATAAGTGTTCTCCCACATATTATTAACATTTATCGATTTATTTTACAAATGACGTGTTTCTATGCCATTTAATAAGGAGACTGCCTTTTCCTTTACTTGAACCGAAACAGATTCATCTCCTTTATATTCACCGTCTGCATGAATTGGAATCGTTTTATCGGTTTCTATAAAAATCTTTTTTCCTTTAGTAAAATATACACCTTTAATTGTTCGATGACCACCCCATAAGACCGTAATAAATAAAAGTAAAATTTTCCATCGGGTTATATTGTAAACAACTGTTACATCTAAAAACCCATCATCAACTACGGCATCTGGAGCAATCTTTAAACCGCCACCAAAATAGGGTTGATTTGAAACCGTCACAAGCCATACACGCTCAAACACTTTTATTTGTCCGTCAATATTCATTTTAATACGAGTAGGTTTGTAAATAAATAATACTTTAAGTAAAAATAAAAGATAAATCAGTTTCCCTAAACCCAGTTTATTATAAATCCGTTTAACTTTTGATTCATTCACCTTTTTTGCTACTGTCGCATCGAAACCAACACCTAAATTATTGAAAAAACACCCTCTATTGGAAGCCTTCACTTGAAAACGACCACAATCAACATTCCGAGCAATCGGAATCTTTTTATATGCACCTAAAAGATGTAAGATATGTTCCGTCGCTTTTTTCGGATTCCTTGGAAGTCGATATCCTCTTACAAAATCATTTCCTGACCCCGCTGGGATATAGCCGACTATTCCATTTTTCATCGGATAAACCCCATTTAAAATCTCATGAATCGTTCCATCGCCACCTACTGCAATGATAAGGATCCGATCTTTTGTATTTTGTAAAATTTTCTTCACTTGCTTAATTCCATCTCCAGGACATTTTGTAAAATATGCCTGATAATAGATATGTTGATGTTTCAGTTGTTTTTCCACTTTGTTCCAAACGCGTAAGCTTAAGCCATTTTTTGCAGCGGGATTAATAATAAAATACAGTTTCACAAAAATCACTCGATTCTTCTATTGATATTTAAACCCTTCGTCACGCCTTGGCATGGCCGTTGTTTTACAATGCTCCAATATACATTTCGCTGCTTTAAATTGAGTGCTTTTTAGAGGCGTTTTTGATAAACGCATTCGTTGAAACCATTCATTATAATTTCGTTGATCAACAATAATCACACCATAAGGAACCTGGGGTAAATCAATATATCCATTTCTACTTATAATAATTTTTTTAATCGGAACATCTAAATTTTCCTGCTTCAAAATTCCCTTTACAATCGACTCAGTTCGATTCAATGATATTAATGGATTTAAAAATTTCTCTCGTCTTTGATTGAAACGGCCATCCCAAAAATATTGATCAGAACCAAGATAAACCGCCCCATCTTCCTTTTCTAAAAATGTAATACAGTAAGTTTCTGTCGGTGTTAACATAATGGTTTCACTTTCAACGGGTGCTTTTTTTAATAAAAATATAGGTTGATACAGCAATAAATATGTATCTGGAAATCGTTGAATAAAGTATTTTAAATTTTTCTCACGATAATAGGAATAATCAATAAAAGATTGGCTAGAAAATGTTGAACTAGCCCATATGAGTTGAACACGGAATAAATCTTCAAGAAATTGACGTTTTAACTCTTCAATCGTTCTAGGAAATGGACCATTTGAAATTTTAAAATCACCTAAATTAAAGTGCTCGTCATCTGTATAAGTGGTTTCTGTTTCGACTTTTGCTTCCAAGATTTCCTCTTCACTGTGCCGCCATTTAAATTTCTGTTTCATCTTATGCCAGAAATTGTCCTTTTCTTCCTCTATATAAACATTGGAACGTTGCTCGGACTCAAACGGTTCTTGCTGTCGCAATTTTTCATATTCCCATTTTTCTTTATAAAGTTCCCATTGCTTACGTTTAAGTCGGATAAACCGTGCTGGATATTTATAAATATCTAGCTCATAACGTGAGATATAATCTTGAAGTTTAATTAGTTGTCCCATAATAAAAACCTTCCTCTAAATAAAGACAATAAACCGTTGTTAACAGGAGTATTATTTTAATGAAAAGCAATAAAACTCATGATATTTCGGTATTTGATTCAAATGTGTTTCATATAAAACGATTTCCTCGACTTGAAAGGTAACGCTATTTCCTTCAATTGTAATTGAAGTTAATGTTTTGTCATTAAATGGTTCCTCGCCATTCCATTTACGTGCAAGAGTGATATGGGGACGAAAAGGTTTACGATCAAGTTCAAATCCTGTCCTTATACATTGATTATACACTTTTTTTTGAATGGAACATAAGCTGTCTGAATGATGAACACCGGCCCAAAAAATACGAGGATTCGTTTTTTTGCCAAAAGTCCCTAATTGATCAATCGTTAATTTAAAAGGATCGACACCTGTTAACGTTTCATGAACTTGCATAATGATTTGTTTCAACATACTTTGTTCGGCAAAACCTAAGAAAGCAAGGGTGATATGATAATCTTCATAATGAACCCATCGTTTAAATGGATATTGTTCTTTATTCATTTCTACCCATCGTTTTAAAAATTGTTTTGCTTCCTTCGGTAACTTAACCGCGAAAAAATAATGATATCTCGGATCCACTCTTATACACTCCTATCCTTTATATCGGTAGTTATTTAATCGTTTACATATAAATGTTGTCATTGTATCCCTTTGTAATAAGTCTTTTTAAATGTCATTGTTACAATCATATTACATAATTGCTTTGAATAATCTAATAAATATTTACATATATTTTATAAAAAGGAAAATATTGATCTTTCCTTTCCCTTAAATCCGCCACTTAAACGTACCATTACGAAGTAAGGTTCTAAAAATCGTCAATATTTTTTATATAGTGCGGAATTTACGAAAAATTAACAGAAATGACTAGTAAATGTTAAGATAATTCGCTATAATGACAGTATTACATAATATGTTTTAGAGGAGAGATTCAAAAGTCCACAATATGTATTAATATTTGTTTTCTACCGTTGTCGTTTGCAGTAAGATCAAAAAAATAATTAGGAGTGTGGTTTTTTGAAAAACTCAACCGACCGGATGCTAACTCGGATCAAGTCAGTCTATATGTTTATTCATGAGAATGGAACTGTGTCAACACAGGAACTAGTTGACGAGTTTGGCACGACTCCTCGAACAATACAAAGAGATCTCAATGTTCTTGCGTATAATGGCTTAGTAAAAAGTCCAAGACGAGGCAAATGGACAACGACAAATAAAAAAGTGAAATTATCATCTTAGAAGTTGAAATATATTCAGCTGTTCATAAATCACTTTATATGAACAGCTTTTTTATTTAATCTTTAGCTACTTGCAATTCTTTAAGTAATGTTATTTCTTCATCGGTTAATTCCCGGTACTCACCTTCAAGTAAATCTTTATCTAATTGAATTGGACCCATCGATAAACGTTTTAAATACACGACCTTTTTTCCTACAGCTTCAAACATTCGTTTTACTTGGTGATATTTTCCTTCCGTAATCGTTAGCTCAATTTCCGATTGAATCTCACCACTTCGTAAAATTTTTAATTTTGCAGGTTTCGTCACATAACCATCATCAAGTTCTACTCCCTCAGAAAACTGTTCTTGATCTGTTTTAGTAACCGTACCGCGAACAACTGCATAATACGTTTTCGGGACATATTTTTTTGGTGATAACAATTGATGTGCCAATTGACCATCATTCGTTAATAAAAGTAAACCAACCGTATCTTTATCTAAACGACCAACTGGAAAAGGCTTATATATCGCATCATCTATATCTAATAAATCCGTAACGGTCTGGTCATAAACATCCTCGGTGGCCGATATGACACCAGCTGGTTTATTCATCATTAAATAGATAAATTCTTTATATTTTACAGTTTCACCGTAAACCGTAATCTCATCATGATTAGGATCAACATGGATCTTTCCGTCAGTCACAATTTTACCATTGGCTTTTACAGCGCCGGCTCTCAGTATTTTTTTAACTTCTTTTCGACTACCAAACCCTACATTGGCTAACAGTTTATCAATACGCATCAAATCAGTCCTCTCGTAATTAATCAAGCGTTTTAAAATTTTATAGGCATCTCACCATTCACTTTTAGACAAATACACATACACTGTTAATGAAAATGCGGAGGAGGTTATGCAAATATGATGAATTATTCCTATTTTTACCAAGATCCAACACAATACCAGGATCCTAGACAAACACAGTTCCCTGGTGGAGGAGGTTTTTTCCCTGGACCTGGTTTTCCTGGTAGTGGAGTGCAAAATCAAATTAATCGCTTAGAAAGAGAAGTAAACCGACTACAACGAGAAGTGGAACGTTTAGACAATCGCGTTCGAAGAATCGAAAGACGGTTAGGTTTTTAGTAGAATAACATTTGTAAAAGAGGGCTGAATTGTATCAGCCCCTTGCATTTTTCAATAATCATTTAATTAGTGCCCAAACGTTGCTTTAATTTTTTCACTTGATCAGGAAATAGGAAATAAATTAACCTTGATTTTATACTTAAATAAAAATATACTACTGCACCAATTACGGCACAAATGCCGATTAATATTAATGCAGTTATTTGGTTATCTACTGGGATAAACAGGGAAAAGATTCGATAACTCAAATAAACGACGACACCCATAATGACAGCAAAAATGAAAATAAGTAAACTCCGTCTGTATACAAGTCGATATCGATAATAAGCATAGTATCGAATAATCAATAAATTAATAAGTATAGCTACTCCATACCCAATGGATGTGGCATAAATGGATCCATTCGTTTGGAAAGCTTCAATTAATGGAATGTTTAATATCATTTTGAGTAGCAATCCAATTAATAAGCTTAATACAGTAAATTTTTGTCGATTAATCCCTTGTAAAATAGCGGCTGTTACCGAAAATAAGGCAAATAGAATTGCAACAGGTGCATAACTAAATAATATGTTTGCCCCGATTTCATTATGGCCGTAGAAAAATGTATACATTGGCTCCGCTAAAATCATAATACCGAAAGTTGCTGGTAAAGTTAAATACAACAATACTTGAAATGTCTGATTTAACTGTAGTCTCAACTCTGTATGATCTTCATTTACAAACGATCTTGTAATTAAAGGTACGAGAGTTAGTGAAAACGCTGTTGCAAAGGACACAGGGATAATGACAATTTTATGGGAATTAAAGTTTAACATTGCGTAGAAGGCTTCTGCCTCTTTTGCAAGACCAATTGAAGCCATCGTTTTGTTAAACGTTAGCATATCCACTAGTTGAAATAAAGGGATAGCAATACCAACAATTATAAAAGGAACAGCAGAAATGACGATTTCCTTATACATTTGAGATAAAGAAATCTGTACTTTTCCACGGTCTTGAGCAAGTAACGCATCAAGATATGGTTTTCGTTTCATCCAATACCAAAATAGGACAACTAATCCTCCTATTGCACCAATAAAAGCCGCAAATGTAGCCAATTGAACAGCAAATACCGTCGATCCGTTTAAAATCTTTAAAACAATAAAAGCCCCTAGTAATAAAAAGACAATTCGCACAACTTGCTCTATGACTTGCGAAACAGCAGACGGACCCATGGAACCATGTCCTTGGAAAAAACCTCGAAATAAGCTCATAAACGGAACAATAATAAGTGCAAAACTAACTGCACGAATGACAGAAATGACATCATTTACATTTGAAGTTAGATCATCATCAGGAATAATATACTCTGCTAACATAGGAGCAAGCATATATAAAAAGAAAAATGCCAATAAACCAGTTGCTAACATAATGGCTAATCCCGTTTTAAATAACCGTCTACCAACAGCATATTCTTCTAAAGCATTATATTTAGATATGGTTTTGGAAACGGCCATCGGAATACCAGCTGTAGCAACTGAAATAAAAATTGTATAAGGCACGTATCCATATTGATACAGGGCTACGCCTTGAGTACCAACTAACGCATTAAACGGAATGACATAAAATAAACCTAATATCTTTGATATATATGTACCAAGGGTTAAGATCATCGTTCCCCTGATTAATTTTGACCCCATAAAATCCCTTCCTAACAATACTCTATTTAGTTTTACAGTTCTTAAAAAATAAATTATACACGAATATAGTTTACATGTTTTTGTGTCCAATTGACAATTTCAAATGTGTTTCAACAAAAATCGATTAAATTTTTCCAACTAAAAAATAATTATGTCATCATTGCAGGTTTTTTACAAGAAAATTTATCGCTAATGTTTTAGCATAACAAAAATTGTCATCTTATAATCTTCTTTCTTTCCCTTCTTTTATTTTATATAATAGTTAAGAAATTTTATTAATATAAGTTCGAATAGTTAGGGTGAAAACAATTGAAAACAGATGTACTTGTGATCGGTGGTGGACCTAGTGGTCTAATGGCAGCTATAGCAGCAGCAGAAACCGGAGCCAAGGTTACACTTGTCGATAAAGGAAATAAATTAGGAAGAAAGTTAGCTATTTCAGGCGGTGGACGTTGTAACGTTACGAACCGGTTGCCTATTGAGGAAATTGTTAAACATATCCCAGGAAATGGTCGTTTTTTATACAGTGCGTTTTCCATTTTTAACAATGAAGATATTATTAGTTTCTTTGAAAATTTAGGTGTTCCATTAAAAGAAGAAGATCATGGAAGAATGTTTCCAGTATCGAATAATGCACAATCCGTTGTCAATGCCTTACTCAACCGATTAAAGGAATTACATGTTACAATTAAACCCAATTGTCCTGTAGAAGAATTACATTATGAGGATGGTCGAGTCAAAAAAGTAATATTAAAAACGGGTGAAACGATTGAGGCTAAGGCCGTTGTTATTGCAGTCGGTGGAAAATCTGTACCCCATACAGGATCTACTGGTGATGGTTATCCTTGGGCTAAAAAGGCCGGTCATACGATAACCGATCTATATCCAACAGAAGTTCCATTAACATCTGATGAAACGTTTATTCAAGAGAGAATATTACAAGGTCTTTCATTACAAGACATTTCATTATCTGTACTAAATCATAAAGGAAAATCAATCATCACTCATAGGATGGATATGATTTTTACCCATTTTGGAATTTCGGGACCTGCTGTATTACGTTGCAGTCAATTTGTCGTAAAAGAGCTTAAAAAGGGAATTTCTAAACGAGTAACGATGAAGATTGATGCCTTACCTGATCAGAATGAAGACATGTTATTTCAACAAATGTTAAAAAAAGTGAAAGAGGAACCGAAAAAAGCTGCAAAAAATGCTTTAAAAGGATTTGTTCCTGAACGTTTACTACTTTTCCTTATGGAAAAAGCCGGTATTGAAGAAAACCGTTCGATGAATTCAATTGCGAAAGAGAAATTTAGAACCTTGGCACATTTCATCAAGGATTTTCGGTTTTCAGTCAATGGATCCTTACCAATTGAAAAAGCCTTTGTTACAGGAGGAGGCGTTTCAATTAAAGAAATTGAACCAAAAACCATGGCATCGAAAAAAATGTCCGGTCTTTATTTTTCTGGTGAGATCTTAGACATTCATGGTTATACAGGAGGGTTCAATATTACATCTGCTCTTGTTACCGGTCGTTTAGCTGGCATGAATGCGGGCCAATTTGCCATACAAAGTTAGAAAAAAAGGAGATGTCTTAAGCAAAACAATTACTCCTTATTTGCCGATTCATTTTTAGGAGTAATGATAATACTTAGACATCCTTTTTTTTATAAACCGCATTAAATCATTTCCGATAAATAACCATAGCGGAAAAGCAGTATATTTGATCTTCTTCATCATCTTCATACATAGTTGCCACATGATACTTAATATCAATCAATTGATCTTCATCCAGGTTTTTTAAAAATTGGTTTATTTCAATCTCTAAATCTTTTTCATGTTCATAGTCAAATACTTTTACACTGACCATATCCTCTACACCCCTTTTTATACATGTTTTCCAATAAGTTCGAATTTTATAACTTTTTAAAAAACAAAAAAATACCCTTCATGATAATTTGAAGGGTATTTACAAAAAATCATATTCTTTTACAAATTTTCATCTTTTTATTCAATATAACCCCATTTATACTCATAGGTCGTTGCATTTGCAAACACATCTTTTACTTTAGGAGATAACAGTTGGGCTACACCATATTGATAAATCGGTGCAATGACGCCATCTTCAAGTAAGATTCTTTCTGCTTCTAAAAAATTTTCAAATCGTTCATTTGGGTTATTTGCCAACGTCGTTGCCGTTTCTTCAAGCAAACGATCATATTTTTCATTGGTATAACCTGTATTATTATTTGGTCCGTCCGTAATCCACATATTTAAAAAGGTATACGGGTCTCTATAGTCTGGTATCCAACTAGAGATAGAAATATCATAATTCATTGACCTTTCTAACTCATTTTTTTGTTTTGCTGGTACGGGCTTAAGTGTAATGGATAAGCCAGTTAAATTTGTTTCCAATTGATTTTTAAGATATTCGCCCATTACGGTCGTTACTTCATTATCCCCCAGTAATAATTCTAACTCAACTTCTTTTTTCCCTAGTTCAGTTAAACCTTTTTGCCAGTTACTTTGAGCATTGTTCAAATCGTATGTCATTATATCGCCGCTTACATCACGATAATCTTTCCCTGTATCAGGCATGGTTACAAATTTTTCAGGGACAAAGCCGTTTGCAACAATGGATCCATTATTTAAAATTTCATTCACTAAAGCCTCTTTATTAAATGCTTGACTAATTGCTAATCTTATATTTTTATTCGCTAATGCTTCATGATTTTGATTCATTCGTAAAAAGGTAATGGAATATTGCGGATTCACTTGGAAATCTTCACGACTTGAATATTTATCAACTAAATCAGATGCGATATCGACAAGATCAACAGTACCTTGTTCATATAATTGAACTGCAGTATTAGGATCTTTAATGACTTCAAAGGTAATTTCTTCAAGCTGAACAGTGTCCGCATCCCAATATGTATTATTTTTTACAAGTTTCCACGAGGTTGCTGTACTATTCCATTCTTCAATTTTAAACGGACCATTTGATAAAGTTGTTTCTGAACTTGTACCAAACCGCTCACCTTGTTGTTCAACAAATTTTTGGTTTAACGGCAAAAATGTGCCAAATGTCGTTAAGCCCATAAAATATGGGGTTGGGTTTTCCAACTCAACAATTAACGTATAATCATCAGCAGCTTTTACCCCGAGTTCTTCTGGAGGAAGTTCTCCTTGACTAATCGCTGTTGCATTTTTAATAACGTCATTCATCATATAAGGACCATAAACAGAGCCGGTTTTTGGATCAATTGCACGCCGCCAAGCATAAACAAAATCATGAGCAGTTACTGGATCTCCGTTTTCCCATTGGGCATCTTGACGCAGACGAAATGTCCAAGTTAAGCCATCTTTACTAACAGAATGATTCATTGCAATTCCTTCTACTGGAATTGCATTTTCTCCGAGGCGATAAAGTCCTTCCATTCCATTCGCTATAATGTGAAAGGAATATTGTTCAGAAGCCATCGCGGGGTCCATTGTAGGTAATGCATCACCAATTGTTAAGTTAAGAACTTGCTTTTCCCTTTCAGAAGTATTTTCTCCTGCTTTATTTTCATGTTCCCCGTTTCCACATGCTGTCAATACCATGATAATGAAACAAAAGAACATTATTTTTAACCAATTTTTCATCTTTTACTGTCCTTTCCATAAAAGATTTGCAACACCAACAAAAACACTCAAAAAAACAGGCTCTTATATACGTAAACATTTATGTTGCAACATCTCACTTCCCTGAAACAATGTCACCGTTCCACTCTAACATGCCACCCACCATATTTATTGCTTTATAACCATTTGCTTCTAAAAATTGACAAACATGGCCGCTTCGTCCACCCGACCGACAAATAAAAATATATTCTTTATCTTTATCGAGTTTGTCCATATATTCTGGAATTTGATTCATAGGTATATGTTTAGCACCTGGAATCATTCCATTTGCTACTTCATCATCTTCACGTACATCAATCAAATGAAGTACTTCACCCTTCTCCATTTTTTCTTCTAATTCTTTTGGTGTAATTTCTTTCATAATTAGACCTCCATTTTTATACAATGATCAAGTACCCACTATATTTTATTAATGTTTATGCAATCATACAAGCATTGCTTTAACAGGAACTATATCATAACGAAAACAGCCGTCATTTAAGACGGCCATTTTCTAATTAATTTGCAACAATATTTACTAATTTTCCAGGAACTGCAATTACTTTACGAACCGTTTTCCCTTCAAGTAACTCTTGGATATGCTCATTCGTTTGTGCAGCTTCTACTAATGCATCTTTAGAAAGATTAGCAGGCACAACTTGTTTTGCTCTCACTTTACCGTTAATTTGAATTACAATTTCCACTTCATTTTCTACGAGTTTGGCTTCATCATAAGTTGGCCATTCCGCATACGTAATCGACTCTTCATGACCAAGTTTTTCCCAAAGTTCTTCAGCAATATGTGGGCAAACTGGTGAAAGTAATTTTACAAAACCTTCAACATATGCTTTTGGAATTTCCTTCGCCTTATTTGCTTCATTAATAAAGACCATCAACTGTGAAATTCCGGTATTGAAACGCAATGCTTCATAATCATCTGTTACTTTTTTCACCGTTTGGTGATATATTTTTTCAAGTTCTCCACCTGTTTTATCAACAATTTTTTCAGACAATATACCATCATCGGTAATAAACAAACGCCAAATTCGATCTAAGAAACGACGAGATCCATCGAGGCCCGTTGTTGACCAAGGTGCGGATGCTTCCAATGGTCCCATAAACATTTCGTAAAGTCTTAATGTATCTGCACCATGGCTATCCACAATTTCATCTGGATTGACTACATTGCCTTTTGATTTACTCATTTTTTCATGGTTTTCACCGAGAATCATACCTTGGTTTACTAATTTTTGGAATGGTTCTTTTGTTGGTACAACACCGAGATCATAAAGGACTTTATGCCAAAAACGAGCATATAACAAGTGGAGAACAGCATGTTCTGCCCCACCGATATAAAGATCAACAGGCAGCCAATACTTCACTTTCTCAGGATCGACAATGAAATCATCATTTTCTGGATCAATATAACGCAAATAATACCAACAGCTACCAGCCCATTGAGGCATCGTATTTGTTTCTCGGCGACCTTTTTTACCTGTAACAGGGTCAACAACTTCCAGCCAATCTTTTGCATTCGCTAGTGGTGATTCACCTGTTCCTGATGGTTTGATTTCATCCATTTTTGGTAGCATTAACGGAAGTTCTTCCTCAGGAACCGCCGTCATTGTACCGTCTTCCCAATGGATAATTGGAATAGGTTCACCCCAATAACGTTGACGGCTGAATAACCAGTCACGTAGTTTATACTGAACTTTTTTCTGGCCTATGCCTTTTTCTTCAACCCATTCAATCATTTTCTTAATCGCTTCTTCTTTGTTTAACCCATCTAGAAATCCTGAATTTACATGTGGTCCATCGCCAGTATAAGCTTCTTTTTCAATATCTCCGCCAGCAACGACTTCACGAATTGGCAAATTAAATTTTTTCGCAAATTCATAATCTCTTTCATCATGGGCAGGTACCGCCATTATTGCCCCTGTACCATAGGACATTAAAACATAATCAGCAATCCAAATGGGCATCTTTTCATCATTAACAGGATTCACTGCATAAGCACCAGTAAATACACCGGTTTTATCTTTTGCTAAGTCTGTTCGTTCAAGGTCAGATTTTTTTTGTACTTCTGTTTTGTATGCGTTAACCGCTTCTTTTTGATCTGCTGTTGTAATTTTATCCACAAGTGGATGTTCCGGTGAAAGGACAGCATATGTTGCACCAAATAATGTATCCGGACGTGTTGTAAATACTGTAAACGACTCATTATGACCATCAACATCAAAGGTAATTTCTGCACCTTCCGATCGCCCAATCCAGTTACGCTGCATATCTTTCAAACTTTCTGGCCAATCCAGTTCATCCAAGTCTTCAAGAAGACGATCAGCATATTCTGTAATTTTCAAAACCCATTGTCTCATCGGTTTACGAATAACTGGATGTCCTCCGCGTTCACTTTTACCATCAATAACTTCTTCGTTTGCTAATACCGTCCCTAATGCCGGACACCAGTTTACAGGCACTTCATCAATATAAGCTAGTCCCTTTTCAAATAGCTTAGTAAAGATCCATTGGGTCCATTTGTAATATTTTGGATCTGTTGTATTCACTTCCCGATCCCAATCATAAGATAGTCCTAACGAATTAATTTGCCTTTTAAAAGTTTGAATATTTTTTTCTGTAAATTCAGCCGGGTCATTTCCAGTATCTAGTGCATATTGTTCAGCAGGAAGACCAAAAGCATCCCATCCCATTGGATGTAGCACATTATATCCTTGCATTCGCTTCATTCTGGCAACAATATCGACCGCTGTATAACTTTTTGGATGTCCTACATGAAGTCCCGCACCGGATGGATACGGAAACATCGGCATCGCAAAATACTTCGGTTTACTCATGTCCTCGCCAGTTTTAAAAGTTTTGTTTTCCAACCAATAACTTTGCCATTTTTTTTCAATTTGCTTATGATTAAAACTCATCTAGTTCCTTCCTCCTTATTTGCCTTTTATTTGCGAACAAAACTTTTGAAACGGAATATTTTTCATAAAATAAAAATCCTCCCATCCCAAAAGAAATTTTTGGGACGAGAGGATTAGTATTCTCCCGCGGTACCACCCAGTTTAATATATACGATCATAGCAATCGTATATATTCGCTCATTGGCCCGTAACGTGGGTCGATTCGGCAAATACTACTTTCATGTTCATATTTGCGACTCGAAGGCGAGTTCACGTTGTGCGATGACTGGCTTGCACCAACCGCCAGCTCTCTAAACATTGCAAACAACATTACTATTCCTTCTCATTGTCTTTCGAATTTGCTAATTATGGAAATATTATATTGAAACTTTCGACAAATTGCAAGCTATTAAAGAAGCCACGATCAATAATTCCTCCGCAACAACAACTAGAATGCAAAACGATTCATTCACCAGTCGGCATTTTCATGTAGTTATACGTTTTTTGTATTATATGCCATTGTTTTAAATTATGACAACAAATTGTATGAGTATAGTAGCATTAAAAGAAAAGTTTGATCCATAGTTATAGATGTAGTATAGATTTATGGACACAACTTGGTTAAGTCATTAATATTAAACTAACGAAAGGTTGTGTCCGAATCATGAGTCAAAAACGGTATAATCAAGAATTTAAACAAACAGTAGTTGA
>NZ_JAOUSE010000040.1:0-26573 GCF_025660415.1 Pallidibacillus thermolactis | reverse complement strand
GATTATTGTCTGTACGCTTCGATAACATCCTAAATTTCCCCCGTTAACCAAGAATTCTATCCCTATTATACAAAAAAAACCTGTAGATTTGGCCACTAGTTAGGGACTTTGTCTACAAGCTGAGACCTTCAGTTTTCTAACTGAAGGTTTAATATTTACGCTTCTTTTTCATATTTTAAAACCGGTTTACGGGCGGCTTGTGTTTCATCTAACCGTTTGACTACTGTAGTATGAGGTGCTTCTTGGACTATTTCCGGAGTTTCTTCTGATTCTTTGGCAATTTGAATCATTGCATCTATAAAAGCGTCGAGAGTTTCTTTCGACTCTGTTTCAGTCGGCTCTATCATCATAGCTTCTTCAACATTCAACGGAAAATAAATTGTCGGCGGATGGAAGCCAAAGTCTAGTAGACGTTTTGCTATGTCTAATGTCCGAACACCTAATTTCTTTTGTTTTCTTCCACTTAAAACAAATTCATGTTTACAGTGAGTATTATACGGCAAATCGTAATATGGAGCTAACCTACGCATAAGATAATTCGCATTTAAAACCGCATTCTCTGTCACCTGTTTTAGCCCATCGGGCCCCATCGTACGAATATAGGTATATGCACGGACGTTGATACCAAAATTCCCATAAAATGGTTTAATTCGACCGATCGATTGTGGCCGATCATAATCAAATACATATTGCTCATCTTGTTTAACTAAAACCGGTACCGGTAAAAATGGAATTAAATCCTTTTTCACACCGACCGGACCACTACCTGGACCACCTCCACCATGTGGACCCGTAAAAGTTTTATGGAGATTTAAATGAACAACATCAAATCCCATATCACCTGGTCGGACTTTAGACATAATCGCATTTAAGTTTGCCCCGTCATAATATAATTTCCCACCAGCGTTATGAACAATTTCAGCCATTTCTAAAATATTTTTTTCAAACAAACCTAAAGTATTTGGATTTGTAAGCATTAGAGCAGCCGTGTCCGGTCCTACTACCCGTTTTAAATCTTCGATATCAACTAACCCATTTTCATCAGATTTTACTGTAATAGTTTCAAATCCAGCTACCACAGCTGATGCAGGATTTGTTCCATGGGCTGAATCAGGTACAATTACCTTAGTACGGTTATAATCTCCATTTGCTTCATGATAAGCCCGGATCATCATTAACCCTGTCCATTCTCCATGGGCACCAGCTGCCGGTTGTAAGGTCACTTCATCCATACCTGTTATTTCCTTTAATGATTGCATCAAATCATACATTAATTCAAGCGATCCTTGTACGGTACTTTCATCTTGAAGTGGGTGAAGATGGGCAAAACCAGGTAACCTCGCAATATCTTCATTAATTTTTGGATTATATTTCATCGTACAGGAGCCGAGTGGGTAAAAACCAGAATCAACTCCATGGTTTCTCTTTGAAAGGTCTGTATAATGACGCATAATATCTAATTCAGAAACTTCCGGAAGTCCAGCTTCTTCAGTACGTATATATTCTTCCGGTATAAGGGTTTCAATTTGTTCTTCAGGTACATCCATTTCCGGAAGGGAGTAACCGATACGCCCTTCTTTACTAATTTCAAAAATTAACGGCATTTGTTTATTTTGCATGATAAGCACCTACTTCCTCGACAAATTGGTCAATCTCTTCTTTTGTTCTCACTTCAGTCACGCAAACGAGCATATGACCATGTAATTTTTCATCAAGTTTACCTAAGTCATAGCCAGCGATAAATCCTTTTTCTAAAAGATGTTGTGAAAGTTGAGAAATTGGCTTATCAACTTTTAATACAAATTCATTAAATATTGGGCCATCATAAACAATGTCAAACCCTTTTTCCTTAAATTGTTTTTTAGCATAATTCGCTTTTTGCACATTCTTAACAGCCATCTCACGGATACCCTTTTTACCTAGCGATGACATCGCTACACTCGCAGCTAAAGCATTCAATGCTTGGTTAGAACATATATTAGATGTTGCTTTTTCACGGCGTATATGCTGTTCACGAGCCTGTAATGTTAAAACAAATCCGCGACGACCATCTTCATCAACGGTTTGTCCTACTAACCGTCCAGGAATTTTTCTCATTAACTTTTTACTCACCGCAAAAAAGCCACAATGAGGGCCACCAAATGATGTCGGTATACCAAATGGTTGTGCATCTCCCGTTACAATATCCGCTCCAAGGTTACCTGGTGGTGTAAGAATACCGAGTGCAACTGGATTACAAGATACAACAAATAATGACTTATATTCATGGGCAATCGCTGCAAAATCTTTTAATGGTTCAATTCTACCAAAAAAATTAGGATATTGAATAATTACAGCCGCAACATCATTTGACATTAACTCTTTTAATTGTTCAGTACTCGTAACTCCATTATTTAATGGGATTTCAACAACTTGATGGCGCTGTCCACGGGCATAGGTTTTGACTACCTCACGATATTCAGGATGTACCGCTTCTGAAATTAAAATCGTTTTGCGTCTCGTTTGACCACATGCTAGCATTGCTGCTTCTGCTAAAGCCGTTCCTCCGTCATACATGGATGAATTGGCTACATCCATCCCTGTAAGCTCACAAATCATCGTTTGAAATTCAAAAATAGCTTGTAATTCACCTTGAGATATTTCAGGTTGGTAAGGAGTATAAGCCGTATAAAATTCTGAACGAGAAATAACATGATCAACAATGGATGGTATGTAATGATCATATACCCCAGCGCCTAAAAAACTGGCATGCGTTTTTAAATTTACATTTTGATTAGCTAACTTAAAAAGTTCCTTAGTAAGTGCAGATTCTGATTTTGCCTCTTTAATGTTCAAACGACCATTAAACCGGACTTCTTCTGGAATATCTGAAAATAATTCATCAACGGCTTCAATCCCAATTGCCTCGAGCATTTCCTTCTTATCTTGTTCTGTCATGGGTAAATAGCGAAATGTCATGAAGTTTCCCCCTCAACGTGTTATTTCTTTCTTTTATAAAATGGTGTTGGAACAATTTTACCTTTTACAGATTTATTTCGTATGTTCACAACGACTTCTGTATCAAATTCTGCAAAATTACGTTTAATCAAAGCCATACCGATACTTTTTTGTAAAGTTGGTGACTGTGTTCCTGTTGTAACATATCCAATTTCTTCACCATTTTTCAATACTGTGTAGCCAGTTCGCGGAATCCCTCTTTCAATCATTTCAATGCCAACTAATTTCCGTTTAATCCCTTGTTTCATTTGCTCTTGTAATGCATCTTTCCCGATAAAATCAACATCTTTATTCATTTTTACTGCAAATTTTAACCCAGCTTCTAGCGGAGAGATGTCTTCATTCAATTCTTGCCCATATAAAGGTAAGCCTGCTTCAAATCGTAACGTATCCCTTGCTCCTAATCCACAAGGTATTATTCCTTCTGGCTCACCTGCTTTTAAAATATTTTCCCATAAATAAATTGCATCCTCTTGCTTACAATAAATTTCAAAACCATCCTCACCAGTATATCCTGACCTTGAGACCAATGCTTTCACATCACCGATTTGAACATCTTGTTTAAAATTAAAAAACTGAATGTATTCTAACTTTTCGTTTTTTACAAGCTTTTGCAATACCTGTTCAGATAATGGTCCTTGTAATGCCAATTGAGCATAAGAAGATGATACATTATGTATTTCAACTTGACCGAATTGGTTTTCTAATAGCCACTCATAATCTTTATCTGTGTTGGCAGCGTTTACAACTAGAAGAAAAGATGAATCTGTCAATTTATAAACAAGTAAATCATCAACGGTTCCGCCATTTTCATTACATAGAATTGTATACTGCGCTTTGTTTATTTTCAGTTTGGAAAGATCATTGGTTAACATTTTTTGTAAAAAATGTTCTGCATCAGAACCCGTTACTAGAATTTCTCCCATATGCGAAACGTCAAAAAGACCTACTTTTGTACGCACCGCTTCATGTTCTTTTTTGATTCCAGAAAATTGCACTGGTAATTCCCAGCCACCGAAATCAATTGTTTTTGCGCCCCAATCTTTATAGGTTGAAAAAAGTGGTGTTCGTTTAAGTTCACTCATAGCTTGTCCCCCTTTTGTTACCTATCGTAAAATTCCCCCTCAAGTGTAAAACATAACATTTTGATAAAAATTACTACAAAGGGGTAAACTAATTTTACGATTTTTTAGGATTATTCATTGTTTATGGAAGATTAACACTTCAATCATATCAATCGTATCATTAAGGAAAGCTTTTCTCAACTAATTTCCTCGTCAGCAAAAGGAGTTGTAATCATGGAATTAAACATTCATTTCGACGATTCTTGGATTGAAACTTTTCTACATAAATTAGAACAGGATGGACCATGGTCAAACTGGAATTTATATAATTTAGCGCTTGAAGCGGAAAAAAATTTAATAATCCCCGATTTTCATGGTTTACAGGCTCCGAAATTCTTACCTGAATTAAAACCGCTTCCTCATCAAATCGAAACGGCACAGCGAGTAATTGAAAACATGAATGGAAAAGCTATTTTAGCAGACGAGGTCGGATTAGGAAAAACAATAGAAGCCGGCTTAATTTTAAAAGAATATATGATTCGTGGTTTAGTTAAGAAAGTCTTAATCCTCGTGCCAGCTTCTCTCGTTTCACAATGGGTTTGGGAACTAAATAGTAAATTTCATATCCCTGCCATCGGTTATCGCAAAAACTACAGTTGGGAACATACAGATGTGATGGTCACATCCATCGATACTGCAAAAAGAAGTCCCCATAAAGAAACGATTTTAGAGTTAGATTATGACTTTGTGATCATTGATGAAGCCCACAAATTAAAAAATCATAAAACACGAAACTATGAATTTGCCCAAAATTTAAAGAAAAAGTTTTGTCTTTTACTGACAGCAACACCAATACAGAATAGAATTGAAGAAATCTTTAATCTAGTTTCCCTCTTAAAACCTGGACATTTAGGAACTTATAAGGAGTTTTTAGAGAAGTATAAAAACAAATACAGTATTGATGATAAACATTTAAAAGAATTGATAAATAAAGTGATGATCCGCAATCGAAGACAAGATACAAAAATTGAATGGACCAAGCGGAAAGTAGAAACGATTTTAATCGATTTATCAAAAGAAGAACGTGAATTATATGATGCCATAACAAAGTTCAAACAAGAACATAATGAAATCTTAAATAATGCTTTCTCGATTTTAACTTTGCAACGTGAAGCATGTAGTAGTAAAGAAGCCGTTTTCGTTACATTAAAAAATATGCTCGACAAAGCTGAAAATCCATCAAAAAATTTCCAACAATTTATTCAATCAATGATGGAGCTCATTCAAAAAATTCAAGTAAATTCAAAGGCAGAAAAAGCATTGGAATTAATTCAATCGATTAATGATAAAGTCATTATTTTTACCGAATATCGTGCGACCCAGCTATATTTACAATGGTATTTAAAACAGCACGGGATATCTTCTGTGCCTTTTCGCGGTGGATTTAGACGCGGGAAAAAAGACTGGATGAAAGAACTTTTCCAAAACCATGCCCAAGTTTTTATAGCGACGGAAGCTGGTGGTGAAGGAATCAACTTACAATTTTGTAATCATATGATTAATTTCGATTTACCTTGGAATCCGATGAGACTTGAACAAAGAATTGGAAGAATTCATCGTCTAGGGCAAGAAAAAGATGTTAGGATTTATAATTTTGCAACGAAAAATACGGTCGAAGAACATATTTTAAAACTACTCTATGAGAAAATAAATCTGTTTGAACGGGTGATTGGTGAGCTCGATGAAATTTTAACAAAATTGGAATTTGGTAAATTGGAAGACCATCTCATTGATATTTTTACTACATCAGAAACAGAAGGGGAAATGAAAATTAAAATGGAAAATTTAACAGCGATGATTGAACTGGCTGAGTCCATTAAGGAGGATGGAAATTATGCAACAGCAGGAAATTCACAGTTATCTTAAAAACTTTTTTACTACAAATAATTGTACAATTGAACAAGATAACGGCAAATACATGACAGTGCAATTAACAATTGAAATGGATAAGCTGCTCATGAATCGCCCTTTTTACTGGCATTATATTGAAAAGATTGGCGCAGAACCAAATCCCCAAAAAATTACCTTCATTACAGATTTCAACGAACTCGGTAAAACAAAAGGGGAACTTATTCATTTTGGTTCACCGCGGCTGCATCAAATCTTTAATGTGATCAAGAAACAAGGTGGTTTTATTCGACTTTTTGAAAACAAATCCGGTAGTCCGAATCTAAATGTACCACTATACCCCTGGCTCTGTCTAAATGTAAAAATTAGTTACATTTGTGATCACAGAAAAGATCGGTTGCAATCCTACGGTGTGAACTTAATGAATGGGACCATCATGTATGACTTTCATGATCAGTTGTTTACCAATCAAATACATTTAGTTGCGAAAATGCCGGATTTTGCTTTTACCTTTACACCATTAATAAAACCGCAAAGTGGGATAAGAAGAATTAAACAACTTATCGAAAATGAAATAGCTACGGACGATCATACATGGGCAGAAGATGCTAAAAAAAGGTGGGCAGAAGATGCTAAACTGCTGGATGCTTTTTTCGAAGATGAAGAAGAACGACCGGAACGTTATTATATTGAAAAAGAGGCCTTAAAAAACCAATACGAACCGAAAATACATGTTTCAATAATAAACGGAGGAATATTTTACCTAACACAACATTCATTAATAAAAAAATGAAGGGGAATGCTCCCCTTTTTTTAAGATTATTTATCATAATTCAATTTTTTCTTTTTCTTATCATTTTCACACTTTCTTTTACAGAATAAGGCAAGATTCCAAATAATTGATATGAAACTGGAAGTCGTTGTTTATTTTTGTTCCTTTCTTCTTTTGGTGTTTCAAAATGTTCAACAAATGTTTGTGTCAAAAAACGAACATAATCGTTTGTTTTCATTGCTTTCCCCTCCAAATTTTTGCTCTACTAATATTCTTACCAAAAATGTGAAATGCAAACATTTTTACATTTTATCAACTATTTTGGCATGGATAACTCCATAAATAGCTCCCCACTTTCACTGTAGCATTCAAAAAGAAAAAGATAAGAATTTCCAGTTTCATCCAGTAATCGAAAATTGACAAATCCATATTCATATTGGAATTGTCCTTGTTTTTTAGCCGGGTCTTTTGTAAATTGCTTTTCTAAATCGCGATAGGCCATCAGTAATAATAATTCTAAATCATATGTTTCTTCGATATGTGCTAGTGAGCGTTTCTCCATTTCAAATTTCGTTACTGCATACATGGTAACGATCGAAAATAGAAAAAGAACAAATAAAGAAATTGGCAATATTACACCTGACTCATCCCTTATTCGTAATCGGTATACCATTTGGTAAATAGATGTCTCCTTCGTATGTTTTTCCATTTTTATGTAAAACGATAACTTTTACTCCTTTTTTTAATTCTTTAAAAGTCAGTTCTTTAATATTAAACATGGTGATTTCATAACCACCCCCATCTACACGCCTTCTTATTTTTTCACCATATTGATCATAAGTAATAAGTCGCCCATTTTTAATTAAATCGAGTTGATGATTACTGAGATAAATGGTCTCTACTGTTCGTATTTCCCGTTTTATTTGGTTCAAAAATATGTCCCAATGCAATTGATCCAATGTTTCAGTAGAATATGCATGATATTTTAAAAGAGGTATAGAATGCAAGAGAAAAATAATTAAAAATGAAAATATCAAAAAGCTAAGTAACATTTCAATTAATGTAAATCCATCTTGATTACAAGTGTACCTTTTGACAAACTTGTTTTTCCTGATTTTGCTTTGTTTCATAGTGCACACAAATTTCCTTCCAATTTTTGTCTTCTTTTACTGTAAATGTAAAAATTTGATCATGATTTTCTACTATAGTTTCACGTATAGGCTCATCAAAAATAATACGAGTGGCTTGCTGCACTAATAGTTCATGAGCCTTATGATCAATTAATATTTCTTTTCTACTATTTGTAATATATAAAAATGAAGGAATGACTGTAGAAAACAAAACAAACCATATAATGAATGAAACGAGCATTTCTAAGAATATAAATCCTTTTTCACTTTTCATTTTAACTCTACGAATCATACACAATAAATCTCCCTCGTCCGATACTTATAAACAAACGATATTGTTTACCTTCTACTGTTATATAGATATAGCCAAAGCGGTTAACATTACCATCACCCTTAAAATAAAAATCAGTAAGACTTCCTCTTTCAATTGTCACATCGTTAGGAAGTTGTCTTTCTAAAATAACTTCATCAAAGGGAGCGGATAAAGTATACATCTTATTTGTAAAATCATACTTAAAGCTAATTCTTCGCCGATGTGATATTGCATAGCTTTGCGCATAATATAAATCTGCTTGAAATTGGTGGATAAAGTTCGTTTGATTGATTGTCTGTTGAATGGAGTGAAAGATAGGAGGAATGGCTGAAAGCATAACGGACAAGATAAATAGAACGAATAGCATTTCTAATAACGTAAAACCATCCTCCCTTATTAGAAATTTATGCTTCTTAGTGTTAACGTTCATTATTTACTGTTGCCTTTCCATTCACGATTGTAACACTTGATCCATTAGGACATTTGGGAGCACTTTCTAAATAACCATTACTCGTTAAATCATTAATATCTGGCGTCTCACCATTATGATCTATCATATACGCTTGTATTTGTGCTTGCACCATATTGACAAGTCCTTCGCAACCTTTTTCGGTAATAGAAGATTGATTTTTTGTTACGTTTGGGATTGTAATTAATAATAAAATAGAAATGACGAATAAAACGATCATCATTTCAATTAAAGTAAAGCCTTTTTCATTACGCATTCTTGTGTTTGTCCCCCTTTTATAAATTGTTCATTATTTCAAAGCTAGGTAGCATAATCGACATGTACATAAAAATAATCCAAATCGCAATAAAACCAAAAATCGTTGGTTGAGCAATCTTTATGATCTTTTCTATTCCTTCAAAAAATCGTTCTAAACACGAGTGACTATATACTTCCAATTCGATATCCAGATTTCCTGTTAATTGACCATGGAAAATAACTTGACCGAGTTCCTTTTCCCAAATGGGCACACGATTAATTGCCTGATCTAATTGGTATCCTTCTAATAACATTTGTTGTGTTTGTCGAAGGATCAACTTTAAATATGGTTTTTTCGGATCCTTTTCTATAAATTGAAAACATTCCATTAAAGAAATACCATTTTTTAATAGTTGACTAATATGATAGGACAAATAATACGTATGCCATAACCTAAGGAAACGGCCAAGGATCGGCAATCTCGCAACAGTCACTTGAATTTCAATATCGGTCTTTCTTTTCTTATATTGTTTAAGAATGAATAAAAGTATAAGGAATAAAACGATTGTAAGACTTAACATAATATATGGATGTTGTTGGATTTGTAAGAAAAAAAGGATGAATAGATTAGGAGTCAAGGAAAAGGAATCGTACATAAAGATGAATTGGGGAAGTAGTTCATTCAATATGAAAATAAACATAATGAATGTAGAAAGTAATAAAAAAATGGGATAAGTAAGTAATTTCTTTAACTTACTCTGTTCCTGCTTTCTTTTTAATAATAATCTAGAAACCGTTTGTAATGATGTCGCTAAGTTACCATTTTTTTCAGCAAAAAAGGCAAAACTTATCGCCCATGGATGAAATTTCAATTCTTCCAGTACTTTATAAAATGGCATACCATTTTGTAGTTTTCTGATCGTTATCTCAATATCCATTTGCTTATGTTTCGTTAATGCAATTTGAACAAATTCAAAACCTTCATTTAAAGAATAACCACGATCTAATAACATTCCTAATCGTTTTAAGACAACGATTTGTTCCTCTATTTTCCAGCGATTTTTTCTAACTATCATATACCCACCTATCATACTCCTTATCTTTTATAAATCCGAGCGTAATACCTTTTAAAATTTGTTTTCGAAGGGTAGGATATGCGGCTTTCATGCTATAGCCTTTCATTTCTAGCAATGCTTCCTTTAATGCTTTTTTCATTAAAATTTCATATACAACCGCTCGACTTTTGAAAAAACGAGGACATAAAGGGTGACAATAGTCTTTACAATACGGGCAAACAAGGTGAACTAACCTTTGAGCAGTAATAGCAACGATCGCCTGTTCCAAATCATGCCAATTACAACCAAATTCAATTAACCGATAGAGTCCACCCTTTGCATTCTTCGCATGCATTGTAGATAAGACCAAATGTCCTGTTAACGCTGCTCGAATTGCAATTTTTGCTGTCTCAGCATCTCTAATCTCACCGACCATAATTATATCGGGATCATGTCTTAAAATAGCCTTTAAACCTGTACTATACGTAATACCAGCTTTTTCATTTACTTGGATTTGTAAAAAATCTTCATTACTCTTTTCGATTGGGTCTTCTAAAGTTATGACATTTCTGTTTAAATATTTTGTTGAATGTTCTAGTAAAGAATAAAGTGTTGTCGTTTTCCCCGAACCGGTTGGGCCTGTTAAGATAATTAATCCTTGTGCTTTTTCAACCATTGATAATAAAATTTTTGTCGTTTTTGGAAAAAGGGATAGGCGAGAAAAGGAATGTGAGCTGTCTTGTGGAAGAAGTCGTATGACAAGGCTTTCCATAAAATAAGAAGGTAACGTAGATAAACGAAGACCAACTTTTGTTCCCTTTATATCGACTTCAAAGGAACCATTTTGAGGTCTACGTCGTTCACCTATATCCATTTCAGCTCGATATTTTAAATAGGTAATGAGGCGATCCGCTTCTTCTATAGGAACTTGCTGAATGGGAAGTAATTGGTTCGTAACCCGAAAGGATATGAGGACATAATTTGACTTGGGTATGATGTGAATATCGGTCGCATTTTGAGAAAAGGCTTTTTGTATGATAGTGACCGCTTTTTCTTCTATAGGAGTCACAAAAATGATCAACCCCTTTGCTTTTTTCTCAGAACATAATATTCGATATAAAATTACAAAATCCTTCTTTATTTTTAAATTTTTAATAAAAAATATTTTAAATTTTTGTTGTGAAGTTGTGAACGTTTTCTTACAAAAAAGTGTTTAACCACTACTCTACATTCCATAGGCTTATTTTCTATATTATAATAATTTATAGCAATATGGAGGTGATTCCCTTGCAACAAACGTTAAAAATTACGAATGTTTTATCAGACCCCACTCGACTATCCATATATGAATATATGACAAAATTTCATCAGCCTGTAACGGTTCAAGATATTGCAAAACAATTTCAGATTCACCCAAATGTTGCTCGGATGCATCTATCCAAACTTGAAGATGTCGGTATGTTGAAATCTGAAAACAAAAAAACCGGAAAAGGAGGAAGACCAAGTCGAGTTTATCATCTCTCTAATGAAGTTGTTGAGTTGAATTTCCCATTTCGAGATTATCAACTGTTAGCAAAAGTTGCTATTGAAGCAATGATATCCTTGGGAGAGCTCGGAAAAAATGCACTCTACGAAACGGGAAAGCGATATGGAATCGAAATAATGGAAAAACAATTAAGCGAACAAAAGTTAGACAAAACTGAATTAACAAAAAATCAAAAGTTCGAAATTCTGGAAACCACTACAACAATATTAGGAATGACCCCTGACTTTTATATTAAGGAAGATGGAAATCAAATATATTTGCAAGTTTTTAACTGTCCATTTAGAGAGATTGCTGAAAAACATAAAAAAGAAACTTGCGACATGCATATTGCTTTTATTAAAGGAATGATTGAAGCATTATTTGAAGAGTATGATTTGATTATGAAAGAAAATATGTTTGAAGATTGTTCACATTGTGCTTATTTAATTCATGTTGCTGATTAATATTGAAACAACACGCAGATTGACATCATTTTTTGTACAATTGCGTGTTTTATTTTTTTATCATTATTCAGAAGTTTATAATCTTACTATTAGTTAAAAACATTTACAACTATCGTTTGTGTGTATATAATTTAAATATATCGACTTTTCAGACGAAAAAAGGAGGAAATCCAATATGGATCGCATGTTTCGAGTTTTGTCGTTTTGGACAGGAATATTTGCAATCATGTTCTTCGTAGGTGGCATGCTAGAGATGGCATTATTGTTTTTAGCTCAAACGGGTTTCTTTTACATTTTAGGTTATCTTCGTCTAACTGAAAGAATGTACATGTATATATTCGGAGCTTATTTGACCATCTTCTTCGTTGGATTTACATACTATACGACATTTGTTTTTGTTCCAGGAACACCGTAATCGATATAGTTGGTATGTCTTTATCGAAAAAAATTTCGAAGGGGGAAAAAAATGGGTACTGTAATAATAACAGGTTTAATTACAATTCTGGCTATTATTGCAACTTATTCTTGTTATAAAAACAAAAATTATCTGGGGCTTTTTTTCGCGGTAGCAACAGTAGCTGTTTTTGGATTCTTTACAGTTGCTACAATACTTTTCAACGGTTATCCAGATTTAAGTTAACATAGGGGCTGAATCAATGCCCCTATTCTTTTATTGTATCTTCAAAAAAGGTTCGATTTTCTTTTTATTTACTTGGATTACATTTTCAAATTGAAATCCAGATAATACTAAATCTCCATCCGGAGAGGGTAATATTGGTTCATTAGCTACATTTTCAATAATTATTTCTTGTTTTCCACTAAACAAATCAACTTTTACTAAATCAAATTTACAATGGATATTTTCCTCTTCACAATTTCTTGGTGCAACGATAAAAAATGTATGATCATCCACTAAGTCAAACCGTGGAATTTCCCGATTTGTATACTCCGTTAAATAAGGAAATGATAACTTTTGTACTAGCTCCCATTTATCATTATAAAATTTAAAATCTGCTATATTCTCGAGATCTTTATTCACACCTAGTGCTAGTGTGATTCCTTTCCATCCTTGTAAAAAGTAATATTTTTCGTTTTTTAAGACAAAATCTTTCGTATCATTATGAAAACGTAAAATAGGTGCAGTCATATTCAAACTGTCATTACCCCAATCTAACGTCAGCAACACAGACGTATCGTTCCAAATTGCAAAGGGATATGGCATATCTATTTCTTCTTTTACTTTTTTCTGTATATTTACAATATATGTATGAAATGTCCAATCTTCTAAAAAGGCGACAACAAATAATTTTGATTCATCATACCCATTCCATTCAAAACTAATTTCACTAGATTCAATACGATCGTGATAGATTAATTTTTGCTCTTTTAATTCTATTACTTTTACATCTGCTTCAAAAACTATTGGTGACGTATGAATAAGCAAGTGTGTTTTTGAAGGACTGAGAATTGCTTGTAAAATTGGTATGTGACTAGAATAAATTTGTTTTTTTTCGCCGGAATATAGATTATAAGACGTAATGACATATTCGTCATTTAAATGTTCGATAAATAAAATTGTTTCATTGTTTAACCAACCTACAATGTATTCAAACTGTTCTTCAATAACCTCAAGGGATTGTATTTTTCGTTCAGGGTGATTCATAGCGTTTTGATCCATTGTATGATCAGTAGAGGTTTTTTCATGTTTAGAGGATACTGATGGCTGCAAGTGTAGATCTTGTTTTTGACATCCAATTAAGAAACAAAAAATAAAAATAAGCATTATGAAATATTTCAAATTAGACTTAGCCATCTACCACACCCCTTCGAATGACTTATATTATACAAGACGTTTTCATTACTAAAAGGTTTCATAAAAGTCAAATATAATGAAAAAAATAAAATATCATTCTAGCAATGTTTTTAAGAAAAAAACGGAAAGCCTATATTGACTTTCCCATCTTCCGTTCATTGTAACATAAAATGATTGGTCTTACATATATAATGCAGCCAAAAACACACCTAACATTTCATCATATATTTGTGGAAATTGTGTAATAGGTAACGGATTTACTCCATAACCTAGTTCAAATGTAAATCCTGGCCGACGGTATATATAAATAAACCAATCTTTATAGCCGGCATGGCTATCTATATATCTCACCGAATCATAACCACTTACTTTAGCAAACTCGTTGGCAAGAACTTCTGATTCAGGAGGTTCTAAATTTTCATAACCCCAATAAAATTCCCTACCTTGTGTATGAAAGGCCAACAACCTTGCAAATTGTTTTCTTTGTGCTAAATCTGCCATCGCCATCACTTCAGGTTCTGTTAATGGCTCATCCCCAGGGTAATCACGTGGTGCCGGACTTTTTGGTTCTTTCCTCTTTTTTTCAATTTCCCAATAAGCCGGATATTGATTGTTTAAATCCACTCCACGGATATTCGCCTTCCAACCAGAAAAATCCAATGATCCTTTATTCATTTCTATTAATTCTTCTTTCATCTCTTCAGGAGGACCATGTAAAACGAGATCTACACCATCGGGGTTTACCATCGGTACGATAGATAAACGATTTCGATTATAAAGCGGAAGTGTAAATATTCCGCGGATTGGGTTTCCGCGAACTAAAGATACGATAAATTCATTTAGTAGTCGCATTAATACAGGGGTCGTAATCCATTCATTCGCATGAAAGGAAGCGTTAAAATGGATCGTACGATTACCTCTTCCAATTTCAATTTCATACAATGGCTTTCCTAATACACTATCTCCGATACGATTTACTTTTAAAAATGGATAAATTTCAACAAGACGATGAAGATCTTTTTCTAATTTACCAAAATCATACGCTTCGTTTCCATCAACAACAAAATCTGTAACCAACCTCGGGAGGAGAATTCGATCATTAATTTGCAATCGATTTGGATTCAAATTAGGGTTTAATAAAAATATTGTATCAATCGCTAAATTTCTTTCCTTTGCCAATTTCGATATTGTGTCCCCTTGTTGAATCATATATTCCTCAGCAATAAATCCAGGAATATTTATTGTTTGTCCGACCATCAATGAAGTAGGTAAAACATTTGGATTCGAATCCTCAATTAATTGAACCGGTATACGAAACAATTGACTATATAGCCAAAATGTATCCCCCGGTCGAACTTGGACTTTCATAAACATCCTCCTCATTGCCATTAGTGACAAACTTTTAAATCCTTATTGCTAACTATATGACAAGGGTCAGTCTTTTTTGCCAGTCCGACACAATTTCACCGATCATGATGAATGTTTGAAATTTTCCGGTGTAACATTTTATATAAATCAAGAAAAACCATTACAAGAAAAACTCCCTTTGTTATAAATAAAAAGAAATTTTTCATGTAATGGTCTTAAAAGAATTTGATCATTCTTTTTTTATATCATATAAATCTTTATGATAGAACCGTATTAAATCTCCATAAATAATCTGATCAGAATAATTGAGTTCCTTTGTGACAATATCATGATAATGTTCACAGTAGGAACCATCAATAATTTTCCCAGAATCTTTTACATAACAAGTGTTCTCCGCAAAAATATATTGATCTGTAACGAAGCGTCCATCACGAAAGATCGCTAAATTCGGATGGTCCAAAGAAAATAAATCATGCCCAAAGTTCAACTGTCCTTCTGTTTCAATGCCTAACAGATGAAGTATTGTTGGCTTTAAATCAATTTGACCTCCGACAGTCGAAATTGTTTTTCCTTCTTGACCAGGTATATGAATAATCAAAGGTACCTGTTGCATTTCTACAACGGTATGAGCATTATATTCTTTACCTAAAAAGTCGCTCAGTACTTCAAAATCTTTTTCTATTATCCCATTATGGTCACCATAGATTACAATTATCGACTGATCGTAAAGACCTTCTTCTTTTAATTGTTCAAAAAATAGACGTAGTGCCTCATCTTCATAACGCACTGTTGCTAAGTATTGATTTAATGTTGCACTTTCAGTCACATTTGTATCTATAAATGTATCTGATTCATCTAAAACAAACGGATGATGATTTGTTAATGTAATCAATTTCGCATAAAAAGGCTGTGGTAATTCTTTTAACAGGCTTACGGATTGTTCAAAAAAAGGAATATCTTTTAGTCCCCATCCTATGGAATTATCATCTGTTACATCGTAATAATCTAAATGATAGAATCGATCATAACCCAAAGATTGATACATTTCATCACGGTTCCAGAAAACTTTCGTATTAGCATGAAAGGAGGCTGTTGTATAACCATGATTTGCTAAAATTTCAGGTGTAGCCATATATTCGTTTTTTGGATGGGTAAAAAACACCGCTCCTCTTCCTAGACCGTAAAGGGAATTATCCACAATAAATTCGGAGTCAGATGTTTTTCCTTGACCCGTTTGATGATAAAAATTATTAAAATAATAACTTTCTTCAATTAGATCATTTAGAAATGGTGTGATTTCCTTTCCATTGACCGTTCGATTAATTACAAAGTTTTGTGTTGATTCTAATGATATAACAATGACATTTCGATCCTTGGCAATACCAAAGTAGTCAGGATTTGGTTTTACAAAATGGGAATCAATATAATGTTTAATATCAATCAAATCATTATCTTCGGCAAATACCTTTTGGGCTGAAGTTTTTGTTTGAAGATAAAAATCATATAAAGCGTAATTGTATGGACCGATATTTTTCACAAGTTGCTCCCGATCAAAATTACGATCAAATAAGTCGGGACTTTGCAGATGAGAAATCCCTAAATTAATAAAAATTAATCCAGCTGTCATAAGAAAATAAACTTTTCGTTGTAAATTCGATATACCGCTTATGTTAAATAAATGGTGTTTCTTCCACATTAAGTAGGCTAAAATGAAAAAATCTACAAAATAAAAAATGTCAAACAAAAAAATCTCTGCCCAAAAGCTTTCATCTAAACCTTTGAAATTTCCTGGCTGATAAATTAAAGGCAGTGTTATAAAGTCAGAGAAAAACCGATAAAAAACGACATTTGAATAAAGCAAGATAGATATTAATAAATGAGATATTAAAATATAAAGATTTCGTCTTTTTTCCTTCACAAATAAGGCAATGCCAAATACGATGAATAAAAAGGGCAAAGGATTGATGAATAATATAAATTCCTGCAACCCATTTTCAATTGTTATATCAAAGGCAACTTTATATGCAATATACGTTTTTACCCATAACAAAACAATCGGAATAATCAAAGGGGTGTATTTTGATTCCAACACTTGTTTCATAAAAAAATAATGCCTCCTTGATAGATTCCTCTTAAAAATTTAAAGAATACTAGAATAATATGTACAATTTAACATGTTTCCAACTTTGACATTTGTTTATCAGTTAATTATATACCATCTTACTAAATTTATAAATAACATATTAATGATAAGAAAGTTTATTCTTAACTAAATATGCTGCTCCATAAACTCCTGCTTGATTACCTAACGTTGCACGAATGATTTTCGTATCATCTACCGTTGATGGAAAAGCAAACTGTCGGTAATATTTTTCAAGAGGCATTAACAAAGTTTCACCAGCATCGGAAACACCACCACCAATAATAAACGCATCAGGGTTTAAGGTTGAACTTAATGTACCTAAAACATGGCCCAAATAAAAGCATACTTCTTCAACAATTTGTACACAAACAGGGTCGTTACCTGCTGCTAAATCAAAAACATCTTTAGCCGTTATCTTGCCATATTTTTTGTATAAACGAGTTAAAGCAGTTTCTTCATTAGATCTTTTTATTTTCTCCATTGCTAGTCGAACAACTCCGGTCGCTGAAGCGATGGTTTCTATACACCCTTTTTTACCACAATTACATGGGGCACCATTTTTATATTGAACAGTAATGTGACCGATTTCACCACCGCCACCTGATGTCCCTGAAACAACTTCACCATTTACAATTACACCGCCACCAACACCGGTGCCTAATGTAATACAAACTAGATTCTTTAAGCCCTTTCCAGCACCTTGCCACATTTCCCCTAATGCTGCACAATTTGCGTCATTTTCTACAAAGGCTGGCAATTGAAAACGTTCTTCTAATTTAGCCTTTAATGGGTAATTTTCCCAACCAATGTTCGTTGCTCGTTTCATTACTCCGTTTGGCAAAATGGGACCAGGTGCCCCCATACCTACACCAATAAAATCATCTTTATTAATTTGTAAATTATGAATTGCTTGCTTAAACTCTTCATATATCTCATCAATAATATATTTTCCTTCTTCTTTCCTATTCGTTGGAATTTGCCAAAGCTTCTGTAATTTTCCTTCTGCATTAATGATCGCAAGTTTGATCGCTGTTCCACCAACATCAATACTAAAAATATTATTTTGCTTCATATTATTCACCACTACATCCTTTTTTTCTTTTCCAATTCATATTGAATTTCATGACGAATTAGTAATATTGCCATTTCAAAATCTTTTCTATCGATGGCTTGGGAATAATAAAGTTGTTTTAATTCCTCTTCCATTAACTGTAAATCTCCTAATCGATCACCAACATATATAATCGATCCGAACCGCTTTAATAGTTGTTGTACATCATAGATTGAGTCCACAAATCTCACCCTCTAACATAATACCAAGGTATTATCCTCAGATTTATTATAAACAAACATCATTCAAATCGCATTAGAAAAATCCATATTTTTATATAATACTATAAACTCATATGTATTGCCTAATAGAATATATAGTAAATTTTCTTATAAAAAAATAACAAAACTGCCTAAAAAGATTAAGCAGTTTTGTTGTAAGCTTAACGATCCGGATCTTTTGGATCTAAAAATTTAGGGCGGGTTCTTTTTAATGGAATCGGTGCCCGAATGATTATATCCATAAATGCTTTAAAATCAAACGGTATAAAAGGCCATAAGTAGGGCACTTTATAAGATTTCATATTAGCGAGCAATAATATCCATGCAAAAGTGCCAATAACAAATCCAACAGAACCAAATACTCCGGTGATAATTAATAACACCAATCGTGTGATTCTGTTCGCCATACTTAATTCATAACTAGGTGTTGCAAACATTCCAATTGCCGCAACAGCGATGTATAGAATCACTTCATTGGAAAATAAACCAACTTCCACAGCCACTTGCCCAATCATTAACGCTGCAACGATACCAAGGGCAGTAGCTAAACTATTCGGTGTATGTATAGCAGCCATCCGTAACATATCGATTCCAATTTCAACAATTAAAAATTGCAAAAATAACGGTACATTCCCTTTTTTATTAGGGCCTATAAAGGATAAAACATCTGGTAAAACTTCTGGGTGAACTGCATACAGATACCAAAGCGGAATAAGAAAAATGGATATGAGAACACCTAAAAAGCGCACAATGCGTAAATAGGCACCGACTATAGGTTTATTTCGATATTCCTCTGCATGTTGTACATGATGCCAAAAGGTCGTCGGAGTAATAATGACACTTGGCGACCCATCAACAATGATACAAACATGCCCTTCTAATAAATGAACGGCAGCTGTATCTGGTCTTTCTGTATACCTGACTGTTGGATATGGATTCCAATGATTTCCTGAAATATATTCTTCTACGGTTTTTTCAGCCATCGGAATGCCATCAGTATCAATTTTTTCAAGGGATTTCTTAATATTTTCAACTAATTCTACATCAGCAATATCCTCTATATAACAAATGACAACATCCGTTTTTGACCGCCTACCTACTTGCATAAATTCCATTCGTAAAGAACGATCCCTTACCTTTCTTCGTGTCAAAGTGGTATTAAAAACTAACGTTTCGACGTATCCATCCTTAGATCCTCTTACAACTCGTTCAATATCAGGCTCCTGAGGTGTTCGGGCCGGATATGTTCTTGTATCAATTAGGATTGCTTGATCAATACCATCTACAATTAATGCTGTTTGTCCTGCTAATACTTGATTAGCTGCATTAATTAAATCTCTTTCGGTCGCTAACTCAACATATGGAATATAACGCTTCAGCAAACGATCTAACGTATGTTCTTCTAGATCTTCTTCTTTGAGTTCGGCAAGTAAACTCATGATATGTAAAAATATATCATCTTTTATAAACCCATCGATAAAAAAAATGGCCATATCTTTATTCGCATAATTTAAATCTAGATGTATAACATCAAAACTCTTCTCAACACCTAAGTATTCTCGCATTATTTCAATATTTTCTTTTAAATTTGTTGATACTGGCGTTGTTTGTTCTTTTTTTTCCAAATTTTTCCTCACCTGCCATTTACTACCCTAAAAGTCCTCATAGCCATCATTGACAAAAAAGGAGCAATTTTATACTTGAAGAAAAAATTTCATAAAAGTCTTTCTTGTCCATATATTTTTAATAAGCTTAATTTTCTATGATAACAATGAACGGAAGTGGAAAAACATGAATCAATCGATTAATCGGCTCATCCTATTCCCTATTTTCATTACAATTTTCGCCTGTGCTTTTTGGATTAGTACAAACAAAAAAGAGTCCGTTGAAACGATTACTTTTTTTCCGGTGGATGAAAATGCCTACTTTTTAGACGCAAAAACAACCATTCATTCGCCACAAACAAAAGGAAATCAAATAAGGTTACCGATATCTACTAATTCAAGACTCAACGAAAATGCCTATTTAAGACAAGATATTTCACTCATATTTGCAAACGGGAGATTAGTCGAGAAATTCGGAGAATGGAGGGAAAATACAGATAAAATCAAAATGGATGGTGTGGTTGAGTTAGCGAATGATCAAGTTATACATGCATTAAGTTATCATTACGGTGAACTACATCGTAATGAAGAAGATATTACAAGTAGTCAAACGTTTTCGAATGATCTTTTATATATGATTACAGATGTAAATCAAGACCAATTTTTATTCTTCCGTCAACCATCTAATGATGAGGAACGATTTTGGAAAGAAAAGTTAGATGAAAAAGAAAAAAAATTACTTGATTCCGTTATTCAAAAAGCAGTAACTACATTTAATTTAAACCTAGACCATTATAATATCATTCCAATCATTCAATTACCGGAATATAGTAAAAGTGGTCTTCCTGGATTTTCAAAAAAACAAACAGGTGAAATTATCGGAAAACTATGGGAAGGCATTTATAAAAATTATTTTCTCGACATAAGGAAAAATGATGGAGAAATTGTTTCACCAATAGGCACTACAATTCCCATCATTTTACTTGCCAAAAACCGATCCCATTTATATGTCATTTTTGAAACAAATTCAAATGAAATCATGTACTTAAAACAACTCATTTCAAGCAAATAGAGGATAGCTTAATAGAGCAGTTTAGGATAAGTGTAACCATAATATAAACAGCCTGTAATGAGTAGTAACGTAATTACAATAAACATTAACCGTTGATGACTTGATTGATTTTGTGGCAAATGGACAATACCCGCAGCTAAAAATCCTCCAATTAAACCACCAATATGACCAGCATTATCTATACCAGGTATAACGAATCCTAAAACTAAATTAATCACAATCAGGCCGATAATGTTTACACCGATTGTTCGAAAAAATGTCCGTTTATGAACAAGACCAAAATACAACAAAGCACCAAACAACCCAAAAATGGCGCCACTTGCTCCTGCTGAGATATGATAGTTAAAAATGAAACTACTAACTGTTCCTAAAAAACCTGCTAGCAAATAAATGATGAAAAACCTTGCTTTTCCATATATTCGTTCGACCATGGACCCTAAATAATAGAGCGCTAAACTATTAAATAATAAATGAATAAAGCCGATATGTATAAACATTGGGGTAATGAATCGCCACCATTCCCCTTCAATGATATACTCGTTTGATTTTGCACCAAAGGAAATTAATACATTTGGATTTAGTGATCCACCAGCTAACTCCATTAGAAAAAATACCAATAGTTGAATGGATAAAAATAAATAGGTAAAAAAAGGATTTGTGCGGTTTAAAAGTTGTTTTTCTTTTTTCTCTGCACCGTGAAAAAGTGCGAGACAATCTCTTCTAATCAAATCGACTTCGTATAGATCGTACTCCTGTTTAATCGAACCAAATAAATCTTTCCCATATAGATTAGTTATTTGAAAAATGGAATCCATTAAATGACGACCGGTAAATAGTATATTGCGCACAACTGTTTTTGTTTTATCGATTTGAAAAGAACGTGTAAACAAATCTTGATAAGAATCTACAGGAGGATATGTAGAAATATAAATATTTAAACACGTTAAATTCCTTTTTAAAAATCGTTTACGAATCATTTCACCGTTCATACAAGTCCTTTTGATGTCCTGTTTTATCCAATTTGCCCAATCAATATCTTTTCGTTTAATTCGAATAATTGGTAATTTGCGATGTGAGAAATTCTCGAGCCATATTTCAGTTTGATCTTCAGAAATATTAAGAATCCGGTACCCGTCAATGAATAATGAATGTATCAATTTCCAATATAAATAGTCCTCTCGATTCGTCAACCGTTTCCCTACTTTCATATAAATTCGATCATTACACGTTGGTCGATCCATGGATCAACCATTATCTTCATTCTCATTATAATTTGTATGGATAGTTAAATGCAAAAAGACTGCATAAAAGAAGGCTCTTTTGATTAAGTCTTCTTAATATGCAGTCTAAAGAAATCCTACAAAGAAGTTCTTTCACGATTTGAAAATAGGGAATTCATAAGGATTTGCTTTACAAAAGGTAAACTCATTGTTCCAGAAACGACCATTTGCCTAATATATCGGTTTCCTAAAACCCAATTCATGATTCGATAGCGGTTTTTTATTAGAGAAGAAACAACGACTCCAAGGATTAATGTTTTAAATAAATATCGTAACATATTTTCGACCTCCTAGATTTAGTTTTGGACGAAATTCTCTTTTTATCCAAAAAGTTTTACAACGAAGAGTAAAGTAAGAAACTTAAGGCGGTCGAAATTAATATAGATAAAATATTGACAACATCATTATTGACATAGCGAACACCTTTAAAAAATACAGTTGGTTGGTCACAATGGTAGTTCTTTTCGGTTATCAATTGACATGTCGTACACAAAAATTTCGCCTGAATACTTCTACCGATAATCGAATCCAATACCATTCCAAAAAAACCAAAGACAATAACCCAAATCATTAAATGGATAGAAAACATGTGAAACCAAAGTAATTTCGCGGTAAGCCCGATTACGATAGCCCCCATTAAACTTGCAAATGTACCTCGTAGCGAGATAGCTCCTGATGTTCCTTTCCGTACTCTTTTAAAAGGGAAAAGTAAATAGGGATCCTTTTGACTAAGGACTCCTATTTCCGATGCCCATGTGTCGGCAGTCGAACAGGCAAGGGAAACAGCAAAAGCAAAGATCCAAATCGGGTCTTCTTCCAAAATATAAATAAAACTACATAAAGCTGGTACACCACCATTCGCTAAAACTTGCACCCAATCTCTCGCATCACCTTTGGCTACAATTTGATCAATCGATTGTTTCTGTTCGCGTTTCCATTTTGAAAAAAAGCTCGACGTCACAAAAAAGACACTAAGTAATAGAAATCCCTTGATTCCGGTTCCAAACAATATCATTGTTCCAATACATACAGCACAGACGGCTCCGCTTAATCGCAAAGCTTTTTCCCGCCAGGCAAGAAATGATAAAAGACAAACAATGAAAAAACCGATTAAATTATACACAATGATATGTTATCCCTTCTCCAATTATTTTTTGAATATATTGGTCATGACTATCCATCGGAAGATCATCAAGCAATTGTTCACAAAAAGCAAGAGCTACAGTAGTTCCTGAAAATGTTGGTAATAGTCGATCATAATAACCGCCACCTACACCAAGCCTTTTTCCTTCCGTTGTAAATGCGACACCTGGTACAATTAATAGATCGATGTCTTTGGTATCGATTTTTACCGTTTGTTCAACAATAGGTTCGTATAACCCATAAAACCCTTTACCTATTTGGGAAAAATCACGAATTTGATAAAATTCAAGACCTTTCGTTTTTGGTACACATTTTACAGCTGCCACCCCTTTTCCAAGCTCCCAAGCTTTTTCAATGATTGGATATGTATTTACTTCAGGGAAAATTGAAATCGTGATTCCAATCCATTTTGCCTGTTTCCATTCTGCAAGCTCAAATAGTGTGTCGGCAATTTTTTTTGACTTTTGTTCATATTGTTCTTTCGTTAGCTTGCTTAGCTGATTTCTCACCTTTTTCCGTAGCGTATTTTTATCCATCCTTTCACCTCTTTATTGAATCCTTATCATAAAATAAACTTTTGAAATCCTTGCTTCAATTGTAATGAAGAAGATTTTTATAAATTCAATCAATTTTAATTAAAAGAAAAACAGCAGGTATATTCCTGCTGCTTATTTTGTTTCACGATGTACTGTTTGTTTTTTATCACGTGGACAATATTTTTTTAATTCTAAACGATCTGGATTATTACGTTTATTTTTTGTTGTTATATAATTACGTTCACCGCATTCAGTACATGCTAATGTAATATTTACGCGCATATTATTCCCTCCAGTCATATACAAATTACGACTTTTCTATAATACCATTATTTTTTTGAAAAAGCTAGTCTTGATTTCAGTGTTCGATCCCATTTTATCAAGTTTTTATTGTTATGATTTTCTGAATACATTACCCACGTATTAGCGACCGTTCTTTCATATGGTTTTAACACTGTTTCCAATGTAAATAATCCAACTACATCACCAGTTCCGATCGGATAAAGCGGAATTTTCCCTTGTCTAATTTTTTCATTATAATCACTTCGTTTAAGAACACCGTATTGACTGATCGACGAATGCTTGATTATCCCTGAATTTAAAAATAAACCATCACGATTACTTAAAAATATAACATCTTCTTTCGGTGAAACAAACACATATTTTTTCTCAAAGGTATGTAAGCCGCACTTCACAAATATTTTTATCGGTACATATATATTACTCTTGTTAATAATCGTAAATTGAGTCAAATTGAATTTTTCCGTTTGTAGTGGGAATTGACAATAGATATACAAACTATTTGCCAAAATGTTTCTGCCCGATAAAATCGGAATTAATTTCCCTTTAAAAAATATGAAATACTCGATATTTGATAGTTTCGATAAATCTGGTAAATTATTTATACGTGTATATGTCATTTTTTTCACTCCTAGAATCTATTATCTATAGATCTTGAATGGACAAGCTTCAAAACTAAATACGAACTGAAAAAATGGATTTTTATTTATATTCATCGTAACATCGAATGTTTTTTCAAACAACATACATAATTTGTAATATTTTGTATTTTAATATCAAACTATGTTTTGATGTACAATTCTATTATGTTAAAAATATTACTATTTTTTCTTTTATATTTCATAGTGTCAACTGTTGTCGATTTATGATAAACTCTTGTTTGGGAGTGATAGTATGAATACATTAATCTTGATCATGATCGTATTCGCTGTTCTTCTCATAATTGTTTCTTTTATCATCCCTGATCATTCAAAACAAGTAAAAAATGATCTAGACCAACTCTCCATTCAACTTTATCAAGAAACCTACCAAATTAAAAAACGACTAAAAGTTTTAGAAGAGGAGTTACTATTACCAAATAGTAATGCATCTGATGATCACGCATCTTCTAAAAAAGTAAATCCTATTATCGTCAATCAAGTTCGTCTTTTAAAACAACAAGGATTGACGGTTGAACAAATTGCGAAACAATCGGCTTTAACTACTGATGAAGTTAATAAAATTTTAAAAGATGAAGGATGGGACAAAAATGAATAATATGAAATTACGCTTCTTTGCAGTAGGCATACTTTTCGTTACTGTCGTACTGTTCATTTATGTTCAATTTTTTAATAAAGCCGATCAAGAAGATGTGAAAAAAACGCTTAAAAAAGATGGGTATGCATTAGTAACAATGGATGAGTTTGAGGAACTAAAAAATAAAGTCGAAATGTTAGAAAAAGGACAATTAAATGAAGAACAGCAAAAAGCAAGTGAAAACGGAAATAAGGTAAAAGAACAACAAAAAGATAAAGAACAACAAAAAGATAAAGAACAACAAAAAGATAAAGAACAACAAAAAGATAAAGAACAACAAAAAGATAACGAGAAAAGTAATGAAGAACAGCAAAAAGAAAAGCAACAAAGTGATGAACAGAAAAAAGATGAACAACAAGAACCTAAAAAGGTTGTTATTAAAATCGAAACTGGTATGAGTCTTTCCGATATTGCTGATCGCTTGCTAGAAAATAAAATTATTAAAGATAAAAAAGCCTTTGTCGATTTTATGGTAAATAACGACTATGAACGCTATGTTCAAATCGGGGACTTTGAATTTAAACAAGGAATGAACTTAAAAGAAGTTGCAGATGTCATAACGAGATAAGAGTAAAACGGGGCTGTCCAATAAGTCCCCAAAAAAAGAGCGAAATTGAGAAATCCTTGTATTTCTCAATTCGCTCTTTTTACATTTTCCTGAAAACAGCTTGATATTACCTACAAATTTTAGGAGATTGTGGGCTAAAGCCACAATCCCAAATTCAGTTTCAACCTTTTCGATTCCACGCAAC